>NZ_JAJSOU010000029.1:0-31578 GCF_021282405.1 Buttiauxella cochleicola | reverse complement strand
TACAGCAACGCAGCGATGCTAAAACTCCCCTCGAGGCGTGAGCGTGAATATGCAAGGGAAGTGAGAGAAAAAAGGTCGAAATATCCCTTAAAAAACAATGCCGGTCACCTTAAGTGACCGGCATTAAGAGCTTAGGCTCTCCTTTTTTATGAGCGTTATTCAACAAGTTATCAATGTTAGTGGTTATAATTAGCGCATTGTTGCTTTACGGATACAGAGGAACCATGGCGCATACACATCAACATACCCCGAGTGATTCCAACTCCAGGCGCCTTCTGTGGGCTTTTGCCGTCACAGCAATCTTTATGGTGGCCGAAGTCATCGGTGGTGTGCTTTCTGGCTCGCTTGCCCTGCTCGCTGACGCGGGTCATATGCTGACAGATGCAGCGGCATTACTGGTGGCTTTGCTGGCAGTACAGTTTGCGCGCCGTCCAGCAAATACTCGCCATACCTTCGGTTGGTTAAGGTTGACGACACTTGCAGCCTTTGTGAATGCCATTGCTCTGGTGGTGATAACCATTCTGATTGTCTGGGAGGCAGTAGTTCGTTTTTATCATCCGCAACCCATAGCCGGCTGGACGATGCTGATTATTGCGTTTGCCGGGTTACTGGCGAATCTATTTTCGTTCTGGATTTTGCATCGTGGAAACGAAGAAAAAAATATTAACGTTCGCGCTGCAGCTCTGCACGTTTTGGGAGATTTGTTAGGTTCGGTAGGAGCCATTGCTGCGGCACTGATCATTCTTTGGACAGGCTGGACACCTATTGACCCTATCCTTTCCATCCTGGTTTCGTGCCTGGTGTTACGTAGCGCATGGAGTTTGCTCAAAGAGAGCGTCAATGAACTTCTCGAAGGCGCACCTCATGCTTTTGATATTCCGGTACTGAAGCGCAAACTGGCCAGAACCATCCCGGAAGTACGGAATGTTCATCATGTCCATATCTGGTTAGTTGGTGAGAAACCGTTGATGACTCTTCATGTTCAGGTGGTACCTCCGCACGATCACGATGCTCTGCTAGAACGCATCCACCATTTTTTAAAAGAGGAATATCAGATTGAGCATGCGACGGTGCAGATGGAGTATCAGCTTTGCCAGGGGCAGGATTGCGACTTAAACGAGCATGACCATCATGGCCATGCTCATCATCACCACTGATTAGGAAAAGGCGCGTGAACCCCGTTCATGCGCACTTTTGATCCACATGCGGCTACCGTTGAGCGCAATAAACGTCAGGATCAAATACTCCAGCGACATTGCATAGACGCCCTGCAGGGCAAAAATAACCACGCTAATCATGTTAATGATCACCCAAAGTAGCCAGTTTTCGACGTACTTACGAGTCATCAGAATCATCGCCACAATGGACAGTACCATCATGCAAGAGTCCCAGAATGGGAAAGCATCAGGTTGAAGATCAGGCATCGTTACATTCATGCCTGAAGCCTGCATAACGGAAACCGCCGTACGAGTCAGGAAAGCAAATACCGGGTCGATGAAGATTGTCATCAGTCCAATAGCACCGACGCAGAATACAATCCAGGCCAGCGCCTTAGGTAACGGTAACCAACGAATATGGAGTGCAGCCTGATTGTCACTGGTCTGTCTCGACCAGGCATACCAGCCATAAATATTAGCTGCAAAGAAGAACAGTTGTAGCAACAGGCTCGCATAGAGTTGAATCTGGAAGAAAATAATCGCAAATAGAGTGACGTTAATTAAACCAAATGCGTAGTTGCTGATTTTCTCAAGACTTGCCAGCCAGATACACAGTAAACCCGCCACTGTCCCGACTGCCTCAATCCACGATAAATCATACCCGCCAGCCCCGATGGGTATGTGAACCAAAATGTTCTGCGTGCTAAAAAAGTCCATATTCGCTCCTTAAGGTATTCCCAAAATAATTGGAGCTGCATCAAGGGTACGTGAACGTAGCCAACATAGATGCAGCTTCAAATATGACAGGATAAAATCCTTACGCATTACCCTTAACGTTGCGTCGCAACTCAGCGGCAAAATCTAACATTCGATTTAAAGGCACCAGCGCGCCCTCACGCAGCGCAGCATCAACATGGATCTCGTGTGCCGCTCCGCCTTGCTCCAATCCCTCAGCGATGGCTTTAAGGCCGTTCATCGCCATCCATGGGCAATGTGCACAGGTACGGCACGTTGCACCTTCTCCTGCGGTTGGCGCTTCGAACAATTCTTTATCCGGGCATGCCTGCTGCATTTTGTAGAAGATGCCACGATCCGTGGCCACAATCAGTTTCTTATGGGGCAACGTTTTTGCTGCAGCAATCAGCTGGCTGGTAGAACCGACAGCATCGGCCAAATCAACGATTGCTTGCGGTGATTCAGGGTGAACCAATACTGCTGCATCCGGATAAAGTGCTTTCATGCGGGTCAATGCCTGAGTTTTAAACTCGTCATGCACAATGCACGCACCTTGCCAGCACAACACGTCAGCACCCGTCTGCTTTTGAACGTAATTTCCCAGATGACGATCCGGTGCCCAGATGATTTTCTCGCCCAGGCTGTCCAGATGTTCAATTAATTCAACTGCAATGCTGGAAGTCACAACCCAATCCGCACGCGCTTTTACCGCTGCGGAAGTATTAGCATAGACCACCACTGTGCGATCAGGGTGTTGATCGCAGAAGGCGTTGAACTCTTCGATTGGGCAGCCGAGATCCAAAGAGCACTCTGCATTCAGAGTTGGCATCAGAACGGTTTTTTCTGGGCTCAGGATTTTCGAGGTTTCCCCCATAAAGCGCACCCCAGCCACCAACAGCGTGGTTGCTGGATGATTGGCTCCGAAACGCGCCATCTCCAGCGAATCAGAGATACAGCCCCCCGTCTCTTCAGCCAGAGCCTGAATTTCAGGATCAGTGTAGTAATGAGCCACCATCACAGCATTCCGCTCTTTCAGCAGGCGCTTGATTTTCTCACGGTAAAATTGCTTTTCATCCGCGCTCAAAGGCTGTGGTTTAGGTGGGAAGGGATAAATCGCTGCTTCTGGATCGAACATTACGCTCATAGTGCTTTCTCGTTTGACTGACTTAACCAAATTAGCACTATTCTGGCGAAGACCTACCAGAAATGGCCACGGTTGTTTTGTATGCTAAACAAGATAGCGAATTATGGCTGGATTGTCGTGAGGAATTTACAGTTACCTAAGCCCAATGCCTTCCTTCTGCAGAAGGAAGAAGTCGTTCGGGCTGTAGAAACGAAAAAAGCGCCCAAAGGCGCTTTTTTCTGAATTTGGTGGGGCGTGCAGGATTCGAACCTGCGACCAATTGATTAAAAGTCAACTGCTCTACCAACTGAGCTAACGCCCCGAATGGTGGGTGATGACGGGCTCGAACCGCCGACCCCCTCCGTGTAAAGGAGGTGCTCTACCAACTGAGCTAATCACCCAAACTTCGGTACTACTTCGCACTACTTAAATATTGGTGGGGCGTGCAGGATTCGAACCTGCGACCAATTGATTAAAAGTCAACTGCTCTACCAACTGAGCTAACGCCCCGCAATGCGGTTTACTGCTAATATCGAAGATGCTTTCACTCGAGGAGTGGTGGGGCGTGCAGGATTCGAACCTGCGACCAATTGATTAAAAGTCAACTGCTCTACCAACTGAGCTAACGCCCCGCTATGCGGTTTACTGCTTCTTCAAATACTTACTGCATCGAAATTGGTGGGGCGTGCAGGATGATTCGGCCTTTGGCCTCACCCTCCGGGTCGTTGCTACGCAACACTGTTTCGCTTTCGCTCAACTCGAACCTGCTGCAGGTTCAAACCCTTCACGATTCACTGACTTCGTACTACATCGAAATTGGTGGGGCGTGCAGGATTCGAACCTGCGACCAATTGATTAAAAGTCAACTGCTCTACCAACTGAGCTAACGCCCCAATTTCGTGTCACTTTCGGTTTGTTTGATATCCCTTGGCAACGGCGGCATATATTACTGATTTAAGATTTTGACGCAACAAGAATTTCGATCAAGATCACCTAATGGCTTGTGTTTTGTCCGGCTTGACCAGAAAAGCAGCAATATCTGGTCAGGCCGCACACACTACATCGCATTCAGACGTTTTTGAGCCTGCTTTGCGCCTTCGGTATTTGGGAACTGTTTGATCACTTGTTGATACACAGCTTTCGCTTTTGCGGTATCACCTTTGTCTTGCATGATCACACCGACTTTATACATTGCATCTGGAGCCTTAGGTGATTTCGGGTAATTTTTCACCACAGAGGCAAAATAAAACGCCGCATCATCCTTTTTCCCCTTGTTGTAATTCAACTGACCTAACCAATAATTTGCATTTGGCTGGTAAGTTGAATCTGGGTACTTTTTAACAAAACTCTGAAATGCAGCAAGGGCTTCATCCTGACGGGACTTATCCTGCACCATGGCAATAGCCGCATTGTAGTCGCTGTTAGCGTCACCACCTTGCACTGGGGCTGCTGCAGCTGGTGTTTCAGCTGCAGCACCAGCATCAGGTGTAGCTGCCGCTGCAGCCCCCTGATCGGTGCTACCAGCCGCTTGTCCTGCTGCTGCACCACCACTACCAAGGCTGTCTATCTGCAATAAAATTTGCTTCTGACGCTCAACAACCTGATTCAATTGGTATTGGCTTTCCTGAATTTGACCACGCAGGGAATCAATATCATTTTGATTATCAGAGAGTTGTTGTTGGAGTTGAGTTAAAAGTTGACTATGAGCGTTAGAAATACGCTCGAGTTGAGTGACACGGTCTTCGACCGAGCCTGAGCCGACACTACTGATTGGCGCCTGAGCAGTAGCGGCCCAGGGGGCCGCTATGCCAACCAGTAACGACAGACTCAACAAGTGATGTCTGAGGTTACTGTTCATGCAGTTCTCTTAGTAAACCAGTACGGCACGACGGTTTTTAGCGTAAGCCGCTTCGTCATGACCCAGTACTGCTGGTTTTTCTTTACCGTAAGAAACGATGGAGATCTGGTCTGCAGAAACGCCTTTACCTTGCAGGTACATCTTAACAGCGCTAGCACGACGCTCACCCAGGGCAATGTTATATTCCGGGGTACCACGTTCGTCCGCATGACCTTCTACGGTCACTTTGTAAGATGGGTTGCTACGCAGGAAGTTAGCGTGTGCATCCAGCATTGCAGCGAAGTCAGAAGAAACATCATACTTATCCAGACCGAAGTATACGATGTTGTTCTGTTGCAGCTGTTGCATCTGCAGGCGAGCCTGTTCTTCAGATGACATGTTGCCATTGCTACCGTTAGCGTCCATACCAGTGCCGGCGCCCAGCATACCTTCGCCGCTCTCGTTGTTGGCGCTCTTGTTAGAACTACACGCAGCGATTGCCATAACAGGCAGTGCCAGCATCAGCCCTTTCAGCACTTTGTTCAGTTGCATTTCTTTGATCCTTTAATATTTTATTATCACAGATACGGCGACCAGGCAGGAGATTTAACCTGACCATCGGTTGCCGGAAGACGCGCTTTGAAACGCCCATCTGTTGAGACCAGATTCAGCACAGATCCCATCCCCTGAGAAGAGCTGTAGATTACCATCGTGCCGTTAGGTGCCAGACTTGGCGTTTCATCCAGGAACGTTGACGATAAAGTTTGTACGCCACCCGCTACCAGATCCTGTTTGGCGATGTGTTGCTGCCCACTATTGGAGCTCACCATCACCATAAACTTACCGTCGGAACTCACATCAGCATTCTGGTTCTGAGGACCTTCCCAGGACAGACGCTGCGGAGCACCACCGTTGATATTCACTTTATAAATCTGCGGACGCCCAGCCTGGTCAGAGGTATAAGCTACATTCTGGCTATCCGGGAACCACGTTGGTTCTGTATTGTTGCTGCGTCCATCAGTTACCTGACGAATCTGACCAGAAGCTATGTCCATAACATACAGGTTCATACTACCGGTTTTAGATAGCGTGAAGGCCAGTTTGCTGCCGTCTGGAGAAAATGCTGGCGCACCGTTATGACGAGGGAACGAAGCTACCTGACGAATTGCACCATTCGCCAGAGTCTGAATAACCAGAGCAGAACGGCCACTTTCAAATGTTACATAAGCCAGTTTGCTGCCGTCTGGAGACCATGCTGGTGACATCAGCGGTTCAGGAGAACGTTTGACAACATTGGTGTTGTAGCCATCGTAATCAGATACGCGCAGTTCATACGGGAACTGGCCGCCGTTAGTCTGCACCACATAAGCGATACGAGTACGGAACGCACCTTTAATGCCTGTCAGCTTCTCAAACACTTCATCACTTGCGGTATGACCAGCATAGCGAATCCACTGTTTGTTCACCTTGTAGGAATTCTGCGCAAGCACAGTACCAGGTGCACCAGAAGTATCAACCAACTGGTAAGCAACGGTATAGCTGCCATCACCGTTTGGTGTAACCTGGCCTACAACAACGGCATCAATACCCAGAGCAGTCCACGCGGCCGGTTGCACTTCCTGAGCGGAGCCAGGCTGCTGCGGTAAGCGTGAACGATCCAGTGGATTGAATTTGCCGCTATTACGTAAGTCTGCAGCAACGATGCCACCAATATCTTCTGGCGCGGCACCGGGGCCTCCCCATTTAAATGGCGCAACACCAATTGGACGTGCTGAGTCCACCCCTTGGGTGATCTCAATACGGACTTCTGCGTGCAGTACTGCTGCCCACAGCATTAAAAAACTTAAAGCTACTCGAAATGCCTGCTTCATCATATCTCCCTTATCTGGACCCAAAGCCCACGATAATTTAGCAGAATGTTAACAAACTCAAATACACAAAACTACCAAAACCCTGTGACACAGCCTGGTTAGTTTTCCCCGCTTTCGCGAGGAAAATTTTACTGTGGCTTAAAGTCGATAGGCGCGTTTTTGAAAGCTTCATAAACGTCCTGGCTTGGCGGCTTCGGAATCTTCGCCAGACGTGCTGCCGCAATGGCAGCCTGACACAGGGCCGGGTCGCCACCTTCTGATTTGATATCAAGAAGTAAACCATCAGGAGCCAGTTTTATGCGCAATGAACAGGTCTTACCACTAAAGGCAGGGTCCTGGTAAAACTTACTTTCTATTGCTGCTTTTATCTGACCTGCGTAACCATTGATTTCAGCACCAGAAGCGCCATTATTTTTATTATTCCCTTTCCCAGCCGCAGCTGCGCTATTACCTTTTGCTCCTGCACCCGTTTTCGGTGCATTCTTACCTGAGCTCAAGTCGCCAAATAGATCGTCAACGCCCGCAGCGGCAGCTTTATCGGCAGCGGCTTTCTCAGCAGCAGCCTTTTTCTTAGCATCTGCAGCAGCTTTCTTATCAGCAGCACCTTTTGCAGCAGCAGCCTTATCGGCCGCGGCTTTTTCAGACGCAGCTTTCTCGGCGGCGGCAGCTTCTGCTGCTGCTTTTTTCTCAGCATCAGCAGCCTTTTTAGCAGCTTCAGCGGCGGCTTTCTTCTCAGCATCTTGCTGAGCTTTCTTCGCTGCAGCATCTGCGGCTTTCTTCTCGGCTTCCTGCTGAGATTTTTTCGCCGCAGCAGCGGCTTCAGCAGCTGCTTTTTTCTCTGCATCAGCGGCTTTTTTAGCTGCTTCTTCAGTCGCTTTCTTTTGTGCATCTGCAGCAGCTTTCTTCGCCGCTTCTTCCGCAGCCTTCGCCTGAGCGTCAGCCTGAGATTTTGCCTGAGCATCAGCTTGGGCTTTGGCATCTGCTTTGGCTTTCGCCGCCGCTGCTTCAGCTTGCTTCTGTTGCTCCTGCGCTTCTTTAGCGGCTTCTTGCGCTTGTTTCTGCTGGTCTGCTTGTTGCTTCGCTTGTTCCTGCGCTTCCAGGCGTTCTTTCTCCAGTTGCTTCAGGCGCTGTTGTTCAGCAGCCTGTTTTTCCTGAAGTTCTTCCGCCTGTTGTTGCGCTTGTTTCTCGCGTTGCTCCGCCGCACGTTTGCTGCTCGACTGCTGTTGCTGCTGGCGATTGTACTGTTGAACAACTGCACCTGGGTCGACCATGACCGCGTCAATAGCCGAACCCCCACCGCCGCCAGCACTGGCGTCGATGTGCTCGTCAAACGAACTCCAAATCAGGACTGCAATCAAAATGATATGCAGGATCACTGAGACGATTATCGCGCGCTTGAGCTTATCGTTTTCTATGGTTGCCTTTGACACTATCGGTTCCCAAATATAGCAAGATATATCCGTCATACTTCAAGTTGCAGGGGCGTTGGCTGCTCTCCCTCACCCCAGTCACTTACTTAAGTAAGCTCCTGGGGATTCACTCACTTACCGCCTACCTGCAACATGAATTATTTAGGAATAGATCAGATTGGCTGCGTCATCAGACCGACGGATTTCACACCTGCACTATGCAGCATGTTAAGTGCTTTGATGATTTCCTCGTAAGGGACATCTTTAGCACCACCGATCAAAAAGACCGTTTTCGGATTTGCCTGCAAACGACGCTGTGCTTCCGCAATAACCTGTTCAGATGGCAACTGGTCCATACGGTCTTTCTCAACCACCACGCTGTACTGCCCTACCCCGGACACTTCAATAATGACCGGCGGTTCATCGTTACTGCTCACCGTCTGCGAATCTGTCGCATCCGGCAAATCTACCTCAACGCTTTGTGTAATGATTGGAGCCGTTGCCATAAAAATAAGCAACAATACCAACAGTACGTCCAGCAGAGGAACGATGTTAATTTCGGACTTTAATTCCCGACGACCACGCCCACGTCCACGTCTGGCCATGACTTACCCCTTACTGCTTATCGCTGCTGGTAAAAGCCTGACGGTGCAGGATAGCCGTGAACTCTTCCATGAAGTTGTCGTAATTCAATTCCAGTTTGTTCACACGTTGGTTCAGGCGGTTATACGCCATAACCGCTGGGATTGCAGCGAACAGGCCGATTGCAGTTGCAATCAGTGCTTCTGCAATACCTGGAGCAACCATCTGCAATGTCGCTTGTTTCACCGCACCGAGTGCGATAAAGGCGTGCATGATCCCCCAAACCGTACCAAACAGACCAATATACGGGCTGATGGAACCCACAGTTCCGAGGAAAGGAATATGAGTTTCTAGCGTTTCCAACTCACGACTCATGGAAATACGCATGGCGCGAGATGCCCCTTCAACGACTGCTTCAGGTGCGTGCGTATTAGCACGATGCAGTCGGGCAAACTCTTTAAAACCTGAATAGAAAATTTGTTCAGAGCCAGCAAGACTGTCACGGCGGCCCTGGCTTTCTTGATAGAGACGGGACAATTCAATGCCCGACCAGAACTTATCTTCAAAAGCTTCTGCTTCACGAGTAGCAGCATTGAGGATTCGCGTTCGCTGAATAATGATTGCCCATGATGCAATGGAAAAACCAATCAAAATCAACATGATAAATTTGACCAGAAGGCTTGCCTTCAGGAACAAATCAAGGATATTCATGTCAGTCACTGCTTGAACTCCGCGACAATAGACTTGGGAAGCGCACGAGGCTTCATTAGGTGTGGATCAACACAGACGATCAGGACCTCAGCTTCGTTGAGTACCTGATTATCGGCATTGACGATTCGCTGTGTAAATACCATAGAGGTACCACGCATCGATGTAATTTCACTTTGGATTTCGAGTAAATCGTCGAGTCGGGCAGGCGCCAAATAATCCACAGTCATTCTGCGGACAACAAAGGCGACGCGCTCTGCCAACAAATCTTGCTGGCTAAAATGGTGATGGCGCAACATTTCAGTGCGTGCTCTTTCATAGAAAGCAACATAACTGGCGTGGTATACCACACCACCGGCGTCAGTGTCTTCGTAATAGACACGAACCGGCCATCGAAACAGCGTTGTACTCACAATACATCCCGGTAATGCAATTTAACGTTGCTACTATACGCAAGAGGATGGGGGTTGGGAATGGGTAGCATTAAACGTTAGGTAAATATTTATGGGCTTGTTAAAGCCCATAAATTTTAAGTGAAATGCGCTGAGGTTAAAGAAGCATCAGAAGAAGAAAATAGCCAGTCCTGCCAGCAAGACTAATTGTGCGGGTAATGGGCTAAAAACTCCCTGCCACAGCACTTTACGAGGGCGAAAACCCACGCCATGAATCACGCCGGTGCATACAGCCCACATCAGCAAAAAACCATGCCAGATTTCAAGACTACTGGTTTTCGCCGCAAAGCGGGACGGGTCCCAAAATATACACACGGCAAGAACTAATGCCATTATCAAGGAAAGAGCCCTTAAAGGGCTCTTATCCATTACCGCATAAAGCTTCGCGATAATTGCTTCCATCAAATTTCTTCTTTACCGGCTTTAGCAGCTTCAACATGCTCAAGTGCCAGGGCGGTAATGATGCCAAAAGCACAGGCAAGAAGCGTCCCCAGAATCCATGCAAAGTACCACATAATCAGCTCCTTACTTAGTACAGAGAGTGGGTGTTGCTTTCGATATGCTCTTTGGTGATTCGACCGAACATTTTCCAGTAACACCAGGTGGTGTAGATAAGAATGATCGGTACAAATACCGCAGCAACATAGGTCATCACATTCAGAGTTAACTGGCTGGATGTTGCATCCCACATGGTGAGGCTAGCGTTCAACATGGTGCTCGAAGGCATCACGAACGGGAACATCGCCACACCGGCAGTCAGAATGACACAAGCCAGAGTCAGTGAGGAGAACACGAATGCCATCGCGCCTTTCTCAAGACGAGACATCAGCACAGTCAACAGTGGCAGAATCACACCCAGAGCAGGGATGAGCCATAGAATCGGCATATTATTGAAGTTCACCATCCAGGCACCAGCCTGACGAGCGACTTCTTTAGTCAGCGGATTCGATGCTGCATGGTGGTTCAGCTCTGAAGTCACAACGTAACCATCGATGCCGTAAATCACCCAAACACCAGCAAGTGCGAAGCACACCATCATCACCAGCGCTGAAATTTGCGCAGCGGCTTTAGCACGCAGATGCAGTTCACCCACAGTACGCATTTGCAGATAAGTTGCACCCTGAGCAAGGATCATGGAAACGCTCACGACACCAGCCAACAGGCCAAACGGGTTCAGCAACTGGAAGAAGTTACCGGTATAGTACAGACGCAGATACTCATCAACGTGGAACGGCACGCCTTGCAGCAAGTTGCCGAACGCCACACCGATAACCAACGGCGGCACAAAACTACCAATGAAAATGCCCCAGTCCCACATGCCACGCCAGCGCATGTCTTCAATCTTCGAACGGTAGTCAAAACCTACCGGACGGAAGAATAATGAAGCCAGTACCAGAATCATTGCCACATAGAAACCAGAGAACGCAGCTGCATAAACCATCGGCCAGGCAGCGAACAATGCGCCACCAGCGGTGATGAGCCATACCTGGTTTCCATCCCAGTGCGGGGCGATGGAGTTCACCATAATGCGGCGTTCAACGTCAGACTTGCCAATGATGCGAGACAACATGCCCACACCCATGTCAAAGCCGTCGGTGACTGCAAAACCAATCAGCAGAATGCCAACCAGCAGCCACCAGATAAAACGCAATACTTCATAATCGATCATTTGACGACTCCTGTCTTAGCGTGCCGGCTGAGAGGTCACATTGGACTGCTCAAAGTGATAGCGACCTGTTTTCAGACTGCTCGGCCCAAGGCGAGCAAATTTGAACATCAGGAACAGTTCCGCCACCATAAACAGCGTGTAAAGGCCGCAAATCAGTACCATGGAGAAGATCAGATCGCCCACGGTCAGAGAGGAGTTAGCAACCGCAGTTGGCAATACCTCACCAACAGCCCATGGTTGACGACCGTATTCGGCAACAAACCAACCAGATTCAATCGCAATCCACGGCAACGGGATACCATAGAGCGCCGCACGCAACAGCCATTTTTTCGAGCCGATTGCATTACGCGTCACAGTCCAGAACGAAGCCGCGATGATGAACAGCATCAGGAAGCCACAGCCAACCATGATACGGAATGCAAAGTACAGCGGAGCTACACGAGGAATAGAATCCTTAGTTGCTTTCTGAATCTGCTCTTCCGTCGCGTCAGAGACGTTCGGGGTATAGCGTTTGAGCAGCAAACCATAACCCAGGTCTTTCTTGACTGACTCAAAGTTATCGCGAACAGCCTGGTCTTTAGAACCTGCACGTAACTGTTCCAGAAGGCTATAAGCCTTCATACCGTTACGAATACGTTCTTCGTGTTGCACCATCAGGTCTTTCAGACCAATAACTTGCTTATCCACAGAGCGGGTGGCGATGATGCCAAGCGCGTATGGGATCTGAATCGCATAGCTATTTTCCTGCTTGTCCTGGTCCGGGATACCAAACAGCGTAAATGATGCTGGAGCCGGTTGAGTTTCCCACTCAGCTTCAATAGCAGCCAATTTGGTTTTCTGCACGTCACCCATTTCGTAACCGGATTCATCACCCAGCACGATTACAGACAGGATTGCCGCCATACCGAAGCTTGCAGCGATTGCAAAAGAACGCTTCGCAAATGCAACGTCACGGCCTTTAAGCAAGTAGTAAGAGCTCACACCGAGGATGAACATCGCACCACATACGTAACCAGACGCTACGGTGTGAACGAATTTCACCTGCGCAACCGGGTTAAGGACCAGCTCGGAGAAACTGACCATCTCCATACGCATGGTTTCGAAGTTGAAGTCGGAAGCAATCGGGTTCTGCATCCAGCCGTTTGCGACCAGAATCCACAGTGCTGAAAGGTTGGAGCCAAGTGCCACCAGCCAGGTTACCGCCATGTGCTGAACTTTGCCCAGACGATCCCAACCGAAGAAGAACAGACCTACAAAGGTGGATTCAAGGAAGAATGCCATCAGGCCTTCGATGGCCAGTGGGGCACCAAAAATATCACCCACGTAGTGTGAATAGTAAGACCAGTTTGTACCGAACTGGAACTCCATGGTTAAACCGGTAGCCACGCCCAAAGCAAAGTTGATACCAAACAACTTGCCCCAGAACTTGGTCATATCTTTATAAATTTGCTTACCTGACAGAACGTACACTGTTTCCATGATGGCCAACAAGAACGCCATACCGAGCGTTAGTGGCACAAAAAGAAAGTGGTACATCGCGGTCAAGGCAAACTGTAAGCGCGACAGTTCGACAATATCCAACATCTTGACTCCTTGCTCTTCGCATGAAGACTTCGACCGTGGCCAACCGTAAGGAAAACCACAACGCATGCCCTAATACAAAAACATTAGCTTCCAGACTTCATCCCTTCGTCATTTTATTTGCATGTAACGAAGAAAGATGAAAGGTTACAAACACGTTAATAAAAACCCAAAATAATCCGCAAATATATTACCCTGCAATTTCCCTACAATAAATAGGTAATTGCTTAGTGTTATTTACGTTTCTCGACAGTGATCAATTTATAGCGAAAATGTCCCATAACAGCCAGTTTGATCTGCAACAATTTACGCTGTTTTGCATACTACTAGCCAGTTTTAGATATTGATCTAGCGCAATTTATTCCCTGATTGTTAATTTAGTTTCCCACTTAAATTAATAGTAAACTTAATGTTAATGACATGTTTTTAAGATATCACTAAGGTTAATGGGAAAATGATATCCATAAACAAAAACTATTTATTGCAGACAAGTTAAAAAATAAATTCCGAACGTTAACAGCGATGGTTTTTTATCTTCACGCGCTATTTTGATCAGGCTGTTTCTTTTCTTACCTAAAATTAACAATTAATTTACTTTTAACGTTTCATTATTTAACAAGGCGCTGTTTTTGATAAGGTTAGTATTCAGTAGTGTAGTTCTTAAAAACATAAACTACTTAAAAACCCCAACCTTAAAAAACGGTAAGATTCCGCTCCGTTAGCCATTACCAGATACGATTCTGACGGCATGTGAGAGCAGAAAGGTTTGGCCCCCCTCCCCTTGCCGATTGTTGTTACAGTGAATTTTCATCCATTGTCACTTTTTGATATTCTACACACCAGTAATCATGCTCCAGTAGCGATGATAGAAGTCGAAGTGAGAGGCTTTCGGCTTTTTAAGCTGCTCAGGCAGCCAAATCACTCAAGGGGCCATAAATGGCTGTTTGGGAAATACTGTCATCGATGACCACAAATTTTGGCCATAAAAAAGGCCGCTCATTGAGCGGCCAACCATGTCGAACAATTATTATTAGTTCTGCTTACTGAGGCAAAATAGCTTTCAGTGCGTCACCGATATCAGCCAGGCTGCGAACGGTTTTCACGCCTGCGGCTTCCAGCGCTGCGAATTTCTCGTCCGCAGTCCCTTTACCACCCGCGATGATGGCGCCAGCGTGGCCCATACGCTTGCCTTTCGGCGCAGTGACACCTGCGATGTAACCAACAACTGGCTTGGTGACATGCTCTTTAATGTACGCGGCTGCTTCTTCTTCAGCGCTACCGCCGATCTCACCGATCATCACGATAGCTTCAGTCTTCGGATCTTCCTGGAACATCTTCAGGATATCGATGAAGTTAGAGCCAGGGATCGGGTCACCGCCGATGCCTACACAAGTAGACTGGCCCAGACCGATATCAGTGGTCTGTTTGACCGCTTCATACGTCAGCGTACCAGAGCGAGAAACGATACCCACTTTGCCTGGCAGATGAATATGACCCGGCATAATGCCGATTTTGCACTCGCCAGGGGTGATAACGCCCGGGCAGTTTGGCCCAATCATGCGCACGCCAGCTTCGTCCAGTTTCACTTTCACAGTCAGCATATCCAGCGTCGGGATGCCTTCGGTGATGGTGATAATCAGCTTAATGCCTGCGTCGATTGCTTCCAGAATGGAGTCTTTGCAGAACGGTGCCGGAACGTAGATTACAGATGCGGTCGCACCAGTTGCTTCTACTGCTTCACGCACAGTGTTAAACACTGGCAGGCCGAGGTGCTCAGTGCCGCCTTTGCCTGGCGTAACACCGCCAACCATTTGCGTACCGTATGCAATCGCCTGCTCGGAGTGGAAAGTCCCCTGGCTGCCGGTAAAGCCCTGGCAAATAACCTTGGTATTTTTATCGATCAAAATGGACATTATTTCCCCTCCACGGCAGCAACAACCTGCTGCGCTGCGTCCGTCAGACTTTTCGCTGCAATAATATTCAGGCCACTATCAGCCAGTTTCTTCGCACCCAGTTCCGCGTTGTTACCTTCCAGACGTACTACCACTGGAACGTTAACACCCACTTCGGCAACCGCACCGATGATACCGTCTGCGATCAGGTCGCAACGCACGATACCGCCGAAGATGTTCACCAGAACCGCTTTCACTTTGTCGTCAGACAGAATGATTTTGAATGCTTCGGTTACGCGTTCTTTCGTTGCGCCGCCACCAACGTCCAGGAAGTTTGCTGGTTCGCCGCCGTGCAGTTTAACGATGTCCATGGTGCCCATTGCCAGGCCCGCACCGTTAACCATGCAACCGATGTTGCCATCCAGGGCAACGTAGTTCAGTTCCCACTGTGCAGCCTGAGATTCACGTGCATCTTCCTGGCTTGGGTCACGCATTTCGCGCAGCTCTGGCTGGCGGAACAGCGCGTTGCCGTCAGCACCCAGTTTGCCATCAAGGCACACCAGGTCACCCTGCTTAGTGATAACCAGCGGGTTGATTTCGATAAGTGCCAGGTCGCGCTCAAGGAAGATGTTCGCCAGACCCATAAAGATCTTGGTGAACTGCTGAACTTGTTTACCTTCCAGACCCAGTTTGAAAGCCAGTTCACGGCCCTGGTAAGGCATTGGGCCTGCCAGCGGATCCAGTGCAACTTTGTGGATCAGGTGCGGGGTTTCTTCCGCAACTTTCTCAATTTCAACGCCACCTTCGGTAGACGCCATAAACACTACGCGACGGGAGCTACGATCAACCACCGCGCCAAGATACAGTTCTTTATCAATGTCAGTCGCAGCTTCAACCAGAATCTGGTGAACCGGCTGACCATTTGCGTCTGTTTGGTAGGTAACCAGGCGTTTGCCCAGCCAGTGTTCAGCAAAAGCACGGATGTCTTCTTTGCTGTTAACCACTTTCACGCCGCCCGCTTTACCGCGGCCACCAGCATGAACCTGACATTTCACCACCCACGGACCTGCACCAATTTTTGATGCCGCTTCTTCCGCTTCACGCGGTGTATTACAGGCGTAACCGACTGGAGCCGGCAGGCCATATCGAGCAAACAACTGTTTCGCCTGATACTCGTGTAAGTTCATGAGTTCTATCATCCTTCAGGGTAATCGTTATAAACCTGTAGGCCGGTGCGCTATTCATGCCAGATGGCGCGCAGCTTTCGGCCTACAGTGCAGGTGATGCTTTAAAACTAAACGTCCAGCAGCAGACGAGTCGGATCTTCGAGCAATTCTTTGATTGCTACCAGATAACCCACTGACTCACGGCCATCGATCAAACGGTGATCGTAAGACAGCGCCAGATACATCATCGGCAAGATCTCAACTTTACCGTCAACCGCCATCGGACGATCTTTGATAGCGTGCATACCGAGGATCGCGCTCTGCGGCGGGTTGATGATCGGCGTAGACATCAGGGAACCGAACACACCACCGTTGGTGATGGTGAAGTTACCGCCTGTCAAATCTTCAACGGTCAGTTTGCCGTCACGGCCTTTCACTGCCAGCTCTTTGATGCGTTTTTCGATGTCAGCCATACCCAAGGTATCAACATCACGCAGTACCGGAGTGACCAGGCCACGTGGGGTAGAAACCGCGATGCTCACGTCGAAGTAGTTGTGGTAAACCACGTCTTCGCCATCGATAGAAGCGTTCACTTCTGGATAGCGTTTCAGCGCTTCAACCACCGCTTTGATGTAGAAGGACATGAAGCCCAGACGTACACCGTGGCGTTTTTCGAAAGAGTCACCGTACTGCTTACGCAGATCCATGATTGGCTTCATGTTCACTTCGTTAAACGTGGTGAGCATGGCGGTAGAGTTTTTCGCTTCCAGCAGACGCTCAGCAACGCGTTTGCGCAGGCGAGTCATTGGAACCCGTTTCTCGCTACGGCCAGCAATTGGTGCAACCGGAGCTTTAGTTTCAACAGCCGCTTTAGCTGCCGCAGGTTGAGCCGCTTTCGCCTGGGTCAGATGCTTATCAACATCTTCACGGGTGATACGGCCACCGACGCCGCTGCCTTTAATGGCGTTAGCATCCAGAGAATGCTCTGCAATCAGGCGGCGAATAGCCGGGCTGAGTGCGTCATTGCTCTGCTCTTCCAGAGAAGCCTGCTGGCGCTGTGCCGGGGTAGACTCTTTGCTTTCTGTTTTCGCAGAAGTCTCTTTACCAGCGCTGTTACCTTCACGCAGGCGGCCCAAAATTTGACGAGAAGTTACTGTTGTACCTTCATCTTCCAGTACAGCATCCAGAACACCATCCGCAGACGCCGGTACTTCCAGTACCACTTTGTCAGTTTCGATTTCCACCAGCACTTCGTCACGGGTAACGGTGTCACCCGGTTTTTTATGCCAGGTAGCAACGGTTGCATCGGCAACGGACTCAGGCAGGTCAGGAACTAGAATATCTACGCTACTCATTTTTTATCCTTTAATTAATCGACGTTCAGCGCGTCATTAACCAGATCTTGCTGCTGCTTCTGGTGAACGGACAAGTACCCTACCGCAGGTGATGCGGAGGCTGGGCGACCTGCGTAACGCAGACCTGATCCAAATGGAACTACTTCACGGAAATGGTGCTGGCTGCAGTACCAGGCGCCCTGGTTGAGCGGCTCTTCCTGGCACCAGACAAAATCATGTACGTGAGCAAATGGTTTCAACACTTCCTGCATCGCCTGATGCGGGAATGGATATAACTGTTCGATGCGCACAATTGCCACATCTTTCTGGCCGTTCTTACGACGCTGTTCCAGCAAATCGTAATAAACCTTGCCAGAACACATTACCACGCGTTTCACGCCAGCAGGATCCAGCTCGTCAACTTCGCCGATTGCAGGCAAGAAGGTGCCGTTAGCCAGTTCATCCATAGTGGAAACCGCCAGTGGGTGACGCAGTAAAGATTTCGGTGACATAACTACCAGCGGACGGCGCATACCGCGCAGCGCCTGACGACGCAGCATGTGGTAAACCTGTGCTGGAGTCGAAGGCACGCAAACCTGCATGTTCTGTTCCGCACACAGCTGGAGATAACGCTCCAGACGTGCAGAGGAGTGCTCCGGGCCCTGGCCTTCGTAACCGTGTGGCAGCAACATCACCAGGCCACACATACGGCCCCACTTCTGCTCGCCGGAACTGATGAATTGGTCAATCACAACCTGAGCACCGTTCGCGAAGTCGCCGAACTGGGCTTCCCAGATGGTCAGTGTACGAGGTTCCGCAGTGGCATAACCGTATTCGAACGCCAGTACCGCTTCTTCAGACAGCACGGAGTCCCAGACTTTGAACTCGCCCTGGCTGTTGTGAACGTGTTGCAGCGGTGTGTAAGTCGAACCGTTAGTCTGGTTGTGAATAACGGCGTGACGGTGGAAGAACGTTCCACGGCCCACGTCTTCACCGGACAAACGTACAGAAACGCCTTCATCGACCAGTGTTGCGTACGCCAGGTTTTCAGCAGCACCCCAATCGAATTTCTTCGCGCCATTCGCCATTTCCATACGGTCACTGTAGATTTTCGCTACACGGGACTGCATCTCAACGGTTTCTGGCGCGCTGCTAATACGCTTAGCCAATTCCTGCAAACGCTTCATTTCTACCTTGTTCGGATAGCTCTCATCCCACTCGTGGTTGAGGTATGGCGACCAGGTAAATGAATGCATGTTCATCGGGCGATATTCTTCCACCACACACTCGCCAGCATCCAGCGCGTCACGGTAGAGATTCACCATTTCGGTGGCATCTTCAAGCGTTGCCAGTTTTTGCTGCTCCAGACGGTCGGCGTAAATCTTACGCGGCGTTGGGTGTTTCTTGATTTTCTGGTACATCACTGGCTGAGTTGCACTTGGCTCATCAGCTTCGTTGTGACCATGGCGACGGTAGCAAACCAGGTCGATAAACACGTCGCGCTTAAAAGTGTTACGGAAATCCAGTGCCAGACGGGTAACAAACGCCACCGCTTCCGGGTCATCCGCATTCACGTGGAAAATCGGTGCCATCACCATCTTACCGATATCGGTACAGTACGGCGTGGAGCGCGCATCCAGAGGGTTGGAGGTGGTGAAACCAATCTGGTTGTTGATGACGATGCGAACGGTACCGCCCACTTCGTAACCACGCGCTTTGGACATGTTCAGCGTTTCCTGAACCACGCCCTGCCCGGCAACCGCTGCGTCACCGTGAATGGTGATTGGCAGAACCTGGTTGCTGCCTGGTTTATCTAAACGATCCAGACGTGCACGCACAGAACCAATTACCACCGGGCTTACAATTTCAAGGTGCGACGGGTTAAACGCCAGCGCCAGGTGAACCAGACCGCCTTCGGTTTCCACGTCAGATGAGAAGCCCATGTGGTACTTCACATCACCAGTGCCGAGATGTTCTTTATGCTTACCGGCGAACTCGTCGAACAGTTCCTGCGGTTTCTTGCCGAGTACGTTGATCAGTACGTTCAGGCGGCCACGGTGTGCCATGCCCAGAACCACTTCACGTGTGCCGCTCTTGCCCGCATGGCGGATCATCTCTTTGAGCATTGGCACCAGTGCGTCACCACCTTCCAGCGAGAAGCGTTTCGCGCCTGGGAATTTCGCACCCAGGTAACGCTCAAGGCCTTCTGCTGCGGTCAGCTCGCTCAAGAAGCGTTTCTTTTCTTCAACGGTAAACGTTGAGTGCCCAACCACAGATTCAATGCGCTGCTGAATCCAGCGTTTCTCTTCAGTGTTGGTGATGTGCATATATTCCGCACCGATCGAGCCGCCATACGTCTGCTTGAGCGCATCAATCAAGTCAGCAAGCTTCATGGTCTCTTTGCCGCTGGCAAAAGAACCTACATTGAAGGTTTCCTGAAGATCGGCATCAGTCAGATTGTGGAATGCTGGGTCAAGATCTGGAACCGCATCCTGTTTCCACAAACCAAGTGGATCAAGGTTTGCAGCCTGATGCCCACGGAAACGCCAGGCGTTGATCAGCTGCAACACTTTGACTTGCTTGACGTCGGTGTCAGGGTCGGTGATTGCGGTGGAATAACGTGAGGCATCCTTCGCCAGACGACGGAAATAATCACGTGTTTTGGAATGGAATTGATCCGGTCTGGCCCCGGTTCCAGGTAATTGCTGGAACATTGAGCGCCAGTGCGCATCAACAGAGTCAGGATCGGTTAAGAAGTCTTCATAGAGCTGCTCTATCCAGGACTGGTTTGCACCTGCCAGGTAAGAGGAATCCAGCCAGGCTTTCATTTCGCCGTTCTGCATCGTGATCCCTTAAGCATTTTTATGCTTATTTCGCCGTGAATAACTATTACGTACAAAATACAGAAGTTGTACGCATTACCGGGGTTCACAACTACGAGCCTTTTTCCTTTCCAGGCGACTCGAGAAGGAACCTTTAAAAACTGTCGCAACAGGGCAGTTTTTAAAGGTTTCCTGCAATTTATTTCCCTCTCCCGTTAAGGAGAGGGAACGAAAAGCTAGGCACTCTTTTGCAGCAGCATCGACTTAATGTGGCCGATGGCTTTCGTCGGGTTCAATCCCTTAGGACAAACACTGACGCAATTCATAATGCTATGGCAGCGGAATACGCTGAAAGCGTCACTCATACCATCAAGACGGCTTGCAGTTTCTGTATCACGGCTGTCAATCAGGAAGCGATACGCCGCCAGTAACCCTGCCGGGCCGATGAACTTATCCGGGTTCCACCAGAATGACGGGCAGGATGTCGAGCAGCACGCACACAGAATACACTCGTACAAACCATCCAACTTCTCACGCTGCTCAGGTGACTGCAAATGCTCACGAGCCGGTGGATTTTGCCCATTATTCAACAGGTAAGGCTTAATCTTCTCATATTGGGCATAGAATTGCCCCATGTCCACAACCAGATCGCGCACAACCGGTAATCCAGGCAGTGGACGGATGACAATCTTCTGCTTTCCGTTACCCAATGCTGAGATTGGCGTGATACAAGCCAGGCCATTCTTGCCATTCATGTTCACACCATCAGAGCCACAAACCCCTTCACGGCATGAACGACGGAACGACAGCGTTGGGTCTTTTTCTTTCAGTTGCATCAGCGCGTCAAGCAACATCATGTCACGCCCTTCTTCCCCTTCCAGGGTGTACTCCTGCATACGCGGAGCATCGTCAACATCCGGGTTGTAGCGATAAATAGAGAATTCGAGTTTCATCACTTTGCTCCGCTATTAATAAGAACGCACTTTCGGCGGGAATGCCGGACGCAGTTTCGGCTGCATGTTCACCTCACGGCGCGTCATGCTTTCCGATTCAGGCAGATACAGGCTATGGCACAGCCAGTTTGCATCGTCACGTTCCGGATAGTCGAAGCGGCTATGCGCGCCACGGCTTTCGGTGCGGAAGTTAGCGGAAACAGCAGTTGCGTAAGCGGTTTCCATCAGGTTATCAAGCTCGAGGCACTCAACACGCTGGGTGTTGAACTCGCTTGAAGTGTCATCCAGACGAGCGTTTTTCAGGCGCTCGCGAATTTGTTTCAGTTGCTCAAGGCCTTTGGCCATCGCATCACCTTCGCGGAATACCGAGAAGTTGTGCTGCATACATTCCTGAAGCGCTTTACGAATTTGCACTGGGTCTTCGCCGTTACGGTTGCCGTTCCAACGATTCAGACGCTCAAGTGCTGCATTAATTTCGTCTTCGGTTGCGTCACGCAGCTCGCCCTGTTCCTGGATAGACTCCAGCAGATGCATGCCCGCAGCGCGACCAAACACCACCAAATCCAGCAGCGAGTTGCCGCCCAGGCGGTTAGCACCGTGAACCGATACGCAGGCGATTTCACCTACGGCAAACAGACCTGGAATCAGAACGTCTTCGCCCTGCTCGTTTACCGTCAGCGCTTGCCCGGTCACTTTGGTCGGAATACCGCCCATCATGTAGTGGCAAGTTGGGATAACTGGAATTGGCTCTTTAATCGGGTCAACGTGGGCAAAGGTACGAGACAGCTCAAGAATACCCGGCAGACGGGATTCCAGAACTTCTTTACCTAAGTGATCAAGTTTCAGTTTGGCGTGTGGACCCCATGGGCCATCACAACCACGACCTTCACGGATTTCAATCATGATGGAGCGAGCAACAACATCGCGTCCAGCAAGGTCTTTAGCGTTTGGTGCATAGCGCTCCATGAAACGCTCGCCATGTTTGTTCAGCAGATAGCCGCCTTCACCACGACAACCTTCAGTGACCAGTACGCCCGCGCCAGCAATGCCGGTTGGGTGGAACTGCCACATTTCCATATCTTGTACTGGCACACCTGCACGCAACGCCATGCCAACACCGTCGCCGGTATTAATGTGTGCGTTAGTGGTGGACTGATAAATACGGCCTGCACCGCCGGTTGCCAGAATGGTAGCTTTCGCTTTGAAGTAAACCACTTCGCCGGTTTCGATACACAGCGCGGTGGTACCGACTACGGCACCATCGGCATTTTTCACCAGATCAAGCGCATACCATTCGGAGAAGATCGTGGTTTTGTTTTTCAGGTTTTGTTGGTACAGGGTGTGCAACAACGCATGACCGGTACGGTCAGCTGCTGCTGCGGTGCGTGCCGCCTGCTCGCCGCCGAAGTTCTTCGACTGGCCGCCAAACGGACGCTGATAAATAGTACCATCTTCAAGACGGGAGAACGGCAAACCCATATGCTCCAGTTCCAGAATCGCTTCCGGGCCGGTTTTGCACATATATTCAATGGCGTCCTGGTCACCGATATAGTCGGAACCTTTCACCGTGTCATACATATGCCATTCCCAGTTGTCTTCGTGGGTATTACCCAGCGCAACGGTGATACCACCCTGCGCAGACACGGTATGAGAACGGGTTGGGAAAACTTTAGATAACAAGGCACAAGTCTGGCCGCCTTGTGAAATTTGCAGTGCGGCGCGCATACCTGCACCACCAGCACCGATCACGACTGCATCAAACTCTCTGACTGGTAAACTCATTACACACCCCACACCACAACGAATCCATAAATGACGTAAACCAGCAGTGCAACAACAATAACAAGTTGCAGGCCAAGACGAATCGCCACTGGTTTAACGTAGTCGGTCAACACCTGCCACATGCCAATCCAGGCATGGATCAAAATTGAGAACAATGTCAGCAGGGTGAACACTTTGGTGAAGGCGGAGCCGAAGAAACCACTCCAGACCTCGTAGGTTAAATCGCCGGTAACAGCGAAGAACCCGATCATATAAATGATGTACAGGGTGATGACGATGGCGGAGGCACGGACCAATATATAGTCATGCACACCATTGCGACCTAATGCGGAGGCATTGCTTACCATACGAGGACTCCTGCGAGAAGTGAAAGCACGACAGTAATAACAAATGAAATCATCGCGGATCGTTTGCCCGCTATCAGGGTTTCTTCCAGCAAACCGGTGTCCATCATGATGTGGCGGATGCCCACAACAACGTGATAAGCCAGTGCTGTGAGGATGCCCCACATAATGAATTTAACAAAGAAGCTACTCATTATTGCTGACGCAACAAGGAAGCCTTCTGGAGACGAGAGTGACTGGCCTAACAACCACAGTAGGATGCCTACAGCCACAAAGGTGATCACGCCGGATACACGATGGAGGATGGAAGCGATTGCAGTGACGGGGAACCTCATCGTTGTGAGATCGAGGTTTACAGGTCTTTGTTTTTTCGCATTTTTTATCATGAATAGCGCCCACATGCTGTTCTTATAGTTTCCTTCCTCCGGATCTGCAGGCGGGGTCAGACAGCGTGAACTTTCTATAACTGTGCGTCATGCAAAAACAGCTACATCCAGATGCCAAAAAGCTGGCTACAACGCTGGGTGGCGCCCGGTGGCAGGGTATTCCGGAGACCTGGCGGCAGTATAGGCGCTTCACAAATTCATTACAATTAACCTACATATAGTTTGAAGGGCTTTTGGTCTGAACAGTGAGCAGGATCACGATAACAACATTATTTTAAATTTTAGTCATCTGATTTGACAAAAGTTAAACATTCTTGTTACAAACGATGCCAGAAAAGCCGTATAATTCGCAAAAGTTATAGGGTCAGCCTTTCACCTGAGAATAAGTTATGTAACAGTGTATCGGTATTGACCCAATCAATCAGGACCGTTATTAGTGGTACACAGATTTGAGTGATATGGACTGCTAACACCCTGATTTGCTGTTTTTTCGCCTGCGTGGCTCGTGTTACCTGCAAGCGCCCGTTGCTCTGTACCCTGCGTTACACTGTTATCAAAACAGAGCTGAGAGCCAAATAAAAAACTGGTATGCGTCACGGTTGGTTTGAATGTATTTCCTAAATAATTCGAGTGGCATCGAGGCGGCAACGCAGCGAATCCCCAGGAGCTTACATACGTAAGTGACTGGGGTGAGCGAGGAAAGCCAACAAAGATGCAACTTGAAGTATGACGGGAATAGGCAAGTCGGGCATCCCGCAGTCTGATGAATAAGGCGCTAAGGAGACCGTAAATGTCTGATAAAAAAGCAACTCTCACCTATAACGGTGATGATGCTCTGGAACTGAATGTGCTAAAAGGCACTCTCGGTCAGGATGTAATTGATATCCGTAGTCTTGGTTCTAAAGGTGTATTTACTTTTGACCCGGGTTTTACCTCTACCGCATCATGCGAATCAAAAATCACCTTTATCGACGGTGATGAAGGCATCTTGCTGCACCGTGGTTTCCCGATCGATCAACTGGCAACACACTCCAATTATCTTGAAGTCTGCTATATCCTGCTGAACGGCGAAAAACCGACCCAGGAACAATACGAAGAATTTAAAACCACCGTCACCCGTCACACCATGATCCACGAACAAATCACACGTTTGTTCCACGGTTTCCGTCGTGACTCCCACCCGATGGCTGTGATGTGTGGTGTGACCGGTGCACTGGCGGCGTTTTATCATGACTCCATGGACGTGAATAACCCACGCCACCGTGAGATTGCCGCGTTCCGACTGTTGTCCAAAATGCCAACCATGGCAGCAATGTGCTACAAATATTCAATAGGGCAACCGTTCGTATATCCACGCAACGACCTGTCTTATGCCGGTAACTTCCTGAACATGATGTTCTCCACGCCGTGCGAGAAATACGAAGTTAACCCAATTCTGGAACGCGCAATGGACCGAATTCTGATCCTGCACGCAGACCACGAGCAAAACGCTTCCACATCAACCGTTCGTACTGCTGGCTCAAGTGGCGCTAACCCATTCGCGTGTATCGCAGCCGGTATCGCATCCCTGTGGGGACCTGCACATGGTGGTGCTAACGAAGCAGCACTGAAGATGCTTGAAGAGATCAGCAGTGTTGAACATATTCCTGAATTCGTTCGTCGTGCGAAAGATAAGAATGACTCTTTCCGCCTGATGGGCTTTGGCCACCGTGTGTACAAAAACTACGACCCGCGTGCCACAGTAATGCGTGAAACCTGCCATGAAGTTCTCAAAGAGCTGAATCTGAAAGATAACAACCTGCTTGAAGTGGCGATGGAACTTGAGCATATCGCGCTTAACGACCCGTACTTCATCGAGAAAAAACTCTACCCGAACGTGGACTTCTACTCAGGCATCATCCTGAAAGCAATGGGTATTCCATCTTCCATGTTTACCGTTATCTTCGCGATGGCGCGTACTGTTGGCTGGATTGCACACTGGAATGAAATGCACGACGACGGCATTAAAATTGCCCGTCCACGTCAGTTGTATACTGGCTACGAACAGCGTGATTTCAAATCTGATTTGAAAAAATAAGTTCGTTTCTGGAAATTAAAGAACGCGCCGAAAGGCGCGTTTTTTTTGGTCAGCGTTATGCCTGTGGGTTATCCGTCAGATTGGTGATGTCCACGCCCTGCGGTGCCGATGTTTGCGTTTCGGTCTGCGACTGGGTTGTTGGCGTCAGTACGGTGACTTTCGGCGACTGAGTTTCCTGCGTCGTTGCTGGCGCGGCAGGTGTTGTCACTTGCGTCTGTTCAGTCGTGGCAGGTGGTGTAACCTGCGTCTGTTCGACCGTGGCAGGTGGTGTAACCTGCGTCTGTTCGACCGTGGCAGGTGGTGTAACCTGCGTCTGTTCGACCGTGGCAGGTAGCGCAACCTGCGTTTGTTCAGTCGCGGCAGGCGCTTCAATTTGCTGTTGTATAACCGGAACAGATTCTACCGGAATCGTTTCTGACTTCGGTTTAGGAACCGGAGTTGACGCGCGGACGGTAAATGTCGGTTTACTATTCGCAATGGAATATGTCACGTGGCTGACAACATCGCTCGATGTCGACACTTCGACAGGCGATATGGTTACGCGACCAATTAACGTACGGGCATAGCCACCGACTGTATGTTTGCCCTCTGGCAGTTGTAGCTCAAGACTTTTACCCGTCCCCAGCGCACCGGCATCCTTGCTATCCACGGTCACGTATATTGTGGTGCCATCGTCGGTTTTCGTTGGGATATGCGTCACGGTCACGCGCGAGGAGCCGAAATCGAAAGCCGATGTCGGATCATCGGTTTTCGATTTTGCGCATCCTGTCAGGACTAAAACGGCTGCCACAGCAGCCAGGGCGAAACGAGAACTCATAGTGCAACGTCTTCCTGTAAGGTTTTTTTGTGATCTGCGTCCCAATATACCCGATCTCTGCCCGGTGAGATAAACGCAATCTTCGCGATTATTTAATACTGGCAACCAGGGCACCAATAAAACGGCCTCGATGAAAGCATCGTTTTCTCGATTACCCCGCCGCAGCGCTCGCACTTCTCCCCTGCCCGATGAAAGACTTTGAAGCTAAAAATCGCCCCGTGATGTCTGTTTTCATCCACATTTCCACGCGTATTGTAGGAATGTCGCGGAATATCCAGCAACGCGCGCGAAAGATTTTCGAGCTGTTCAGCCGTTAAATCCTGCGCTTTATGATGCGCCAGCAACCCCACCGCCCAGAGAATTTCAACGCGCAGATAATTTCCTAATCCGGCGAGAAATGCCTGATCCAGTAACAGCCCGCTGAACTGGCGCTTGCGAAATCTCGTCGACAACAAACGCTCTTTCACCTGCTCCGCGCTGAGAGTGAGATCCAGCACATCCGGGCCAACACGCAGCAAAAACGGGTGATTCGCCAGACCATCAGCGTCGAGCATGTCAATGTCCGAAGCGCTATAGAGCAAAATGGCTTTATCGGCTGTCTGCAATTTCACGCGCAAGACTCGCGTGGTTTCCGGCATTTCCCCGGTGTTAATCACGCGCCACACGCCATAAAGCTGGTTGTGGCTATAAAGGGTTAAACCGCCGGAAAAATGCGTCAACAGAGCTTTGCCGCGCGTTTCGATACGCTCGACTGTCTGGCCGACTAACGCCTGTTCAAACACTTTTAATTCAGGAAAGGCGAACCACGCCGCAGTTAATGGTTTACCTAAAACGGCGGCTTCAAGTTTATCCGCCGCTCGCCTTATTTCTGGACCTTCTGGCATCTCTTTGCCCTTGAAAATTAGTCTTCGTTATTCAGCCGCCAGGCCAGTTGCTCAAGATAGATTTGCTGCTCACGACGCGCTTTCAGGGCTTCTTCCAACGTGCATTGCACGAAATGAACCGGCTCCCCTAAGCGTAATTGCGCAAGATTAAACATGTCAGCTTCGATAACGCAGGCAATCCTTGGATACCCACCGGTCGTCTGCGCATCATTCATAAGCACAATAGGCTGCCCATTATGCGGCACCTGCACTACTCCCGGCAGTAGCCCATGCGACAACAACTCGCGATCGGTAGTGCGCTCAAGCCGCTGCCCCTGCATGCGATAACCCATGCGGTTACTTTGTGGGCTTAACTGCCACGGTAAACGCCAGAATGCATCTTGCGAAGTGTGTGTAAACTCCTGATATTCCGGGCCGGCCAGCGCACGAATGCGGTTCCCCCACAAGAGTTGCTTTACACCGCGCGACTCCCGGAACCGTCGAGTTGCCGGTAATAGCGGTATTTCATCGCCATCTTTGAGCAAACGCCCTTCGATGCCGCCAATTTGCGCTTTAAGATCGGTACTATAAGAACCCAGGATTTCCGGGACATCCAACCCACCGGCGACAGCAAGATAGCTACGCATCCCTCGTTCAGGCACTTTTAGCCTTAATTGCTGGCCCGCTTTCACCGGTAGCCGCCAGCCAGTCCAGACTGTATGCCCATCCAATTCAGCGTGACTTCCTGCACCAGTCAATGCAAACCAGCCATCGTTGGTGAACTCAACAACGCAATGGCCTAGCGTGATTTCCAGCGCGGCACTATCGGGTGCATTACCCACCAGCAAATTAGCAATTTTCAACGCTGGAGTATCAAGAGCACCACAGCGGCTAACGCCCAACTGCCGATAACCAAAACGCCCTGCGTCTTGTATCGACATATGCATTCCAGCACGGATTATTTTCAGCACACACCCTCCTTTTGAGGCACAAAGCGGACGGTATCTCCCGGAGCCAGTAGTGTTGGCACGTCATCAGCCGGATTGAAGAGTCTCACGGGCGTCTGGCCGATAAGCTGCCAGCCACCAGGCGTTGCCAGCGGATAAATACCTGTCTGGCTGCCGCCAATTCCTACTGAGCCTGCAGGAACCATCAGGCGTGGCTCAGCTCGACGCGGCATATAAAGAGTTGGAGCAAGGCCTGCAAGATAGGCAAAGCCCGGTTGAAAACCGAGAAAATAGACAATGTAATCAACGGATGAGTGCAGCTCCACAACCTGGCTTGCCGATAAGCCGCAATGCCCTGCGACTTCGGCTAAATCAGGGCCAAAACTGCCACCATAAATGACCGGAATTTCAATGCGGCGGGATTCAACCACCATGGCCTCGCTCTCTTCCCACCAGCGCTGGAGCCGCTCAATACCATCCAGCGCCAGGCTTTGCGGTTCACGTAGCACCACAGTGATGTTGTTCATCCCAGGAATAACTTCTGAAACAGCGGGAGATTCCAGTAGACGCTGGGTTAATCCCCAGATTCGTTGCTGGCTTTCCAGCGATAAAGGTGGTTCCAGTTCAAGAACTACTGCACTTTCGCCTAGCAGATAACACCGCGCTCTTTGCACTTTTACTCCTCGGTCTGACGTTATGCCGGGTTCGGAATATCGATAAAGGTTACTTCCAAATCTGTCTCACTATTCAGCCAATCACTTAATGCCTGAATACCGCCGCGCTCGGTGGCGTGATGCCCGGCCGCATAGAAATGTAGACCTTGTTCACGTGCAGAATGAATCGTCTGCTCTGAAACTTCACCAGTAATAAACGCATCAACGCCGAAACGAGCCGCGCTATCAATAAAACTTTGCCCGCCGCCCGTACACCAGGCGACACGGCGAATTTGTTCAGGACCAGTATCACCGCTCCAAAGCGGTGTACGACCAAGGCGCATCTCAATCCACGAAGCCAGCTCTACCCCCGAAAGCGGAGTTGGAAACTCCCCCCACGGCACCAGCGGCTCAACTTCTCCTTTGGTTTCAATCCCCAGCAACGCTCCAAGCTGCGCGTTATTACCGAGCTGTGGATGCGCATCAAGCGGTAAATGCCAGCCGTATAAATTGATGTCATTGCTGAGCAGCGCTTTCAGGCGATTGCGTTTCATCCCACGAATCACCGGCGACTCACCTTTCCAGAAATACCCGTGGTGAACAATCACCGCATCGGCCTGTTGGCGCACCGCTTCGTCAATCAGCGCCTGGCTTGCTGTCACACCGGTAACGATTTTGCGGACTTCTTCACGCCCTTCGACCTGCAAACCATTCGGCGCGTAATCGCTGATAGCAGCGCTGTTGAGTTTTTCGTTAATCAGGCGTTCCAGTTCGCTATTTTTCATTATCTTTCTCTTCAGATTTACGGGCCGCTTCATAAGCGGCGAGTGTCGCGATACGTGCTTGTTTATGGTCGACAATCGGGCGCGGATAGTCCAGTTCCAATTGTTGTTTGTCCGCCCAGACCCAAGGGGTATGGATGTATTTATCAGGTATATCACTCAATTCTGGCAGCCACTGGCGGATAAATTCACCTTTTCCATCGAATCGCTCGCCCTGGGTGGTTGGGTTAAAGATTCTAAAATAAGGTGCTGCATCAGTGCCGGTCGAGGCCGCCCATTGCCAGCCGCCATTGTTAGCAGCCAGGTCACCATCAATCAGTTGTGACATAAAGTAGCGTTCGCCGCATCGCCAGTCGATAAGCAGATCTTTTACCAGAAAACTGGCGACAACCATACGCAAGCGGTTGTGCATCCAGCCCGTGGTATTCAGTTGGCGCATTGCGGCATCGACAATCGGGAACCCCGTTTTCCCTTGCTGCCACGCGTCCAACAGCATTTCATCTTGTTGCCAGCACAGGTTGTCTGTCCATAGGATAAACGGCTGATGGCGGCAAAGTTTCGGATACGCCACCAGCAAATGACGATAGAACTCGCGCCAGATCAGCTCGTTTAACCACACGCTCCCGCTCCCACCGTCCAGTACCTGCGGATGTTCTTTCAATAATCGGTGCAAACACTGGCGCGGCGAAAGCACGCCAAGCGCCAGATACGGCGACAAACGGCTGGTGCCTTCGATAGCAGGGAAATCACGCTGTTCGGGATAATGTGCCGCAGGATGCTGGCAAAACTCACGTAATTTCGCAATAGCGGCCCGCTCGCCGATGGGAAACAGTGAGGAGTCGATTTCCGCACATGGATAATCAAACGGCTCTGTTGGCGTCACTGAAAGCGCCTCACCACGCGGTCGCGGAGCCACAACGCATTCGGGCAACCCTTCGCGCAGCCTTTTAATAAACGCTTTGCTGAACGGGGTGAACACTTTGTACATCTCGTGATTGCCAGTCATGAGGCTTCCGGGCGCCAGCAAAACGCTGTCATCAAAACCCTGGCAAATCACTTTTTTACCGAGGCCACGTTCAACCGCCAGATCGCGCTGGCGCTCATTCAGCTCGTATTGATAGTTGTAAAACAGTGCGTCGATATTTTCGCTTTCACAAAACTGCGCAAGGCACTCTATCGAAGCGGTAAAATCAGGCACTTGCCTGATACAAAGTTCGATGCCACGCTCCGCAAGTGACGCTTGTAACGCATTTAAATGACCATGAAGAAACTGCGCCTGGCGTGGCGCCATATCATGTTGTCGCCATTGTTCAGGTGTGGCAATAAACAGCCCCATCACGCGAGCGCCAGGGTCACGGCAGGCTGCCGCCAGCGCCAGATTGTCATTAATGCGTAAATCATTACGAAACCAGACCAGATGCGTGGCCATACAACTCCATTTTTATTTGCCGAAGCTAAAAGTGTACTTAAGTGTAGCAATTCATTGAAATAAAAAAGGCTACCGCGAAAGGTTAATGCCGGTCACTTAAGGTGACCGGCATTGTTTTTTAAGGGATATTTCGACCTTTTTTCTCTCACTTCCCTTGCATATTCACGCTCACGCCTCGAGGGGAGTTTTAGCATCGCTGCGTTGCTG
>NZ_JAJSOU010000028.1:0-31757 GCF_021282405.1 Buttiauxella cochleicola | reverse complement strand
GGGGGCAGTGAGATTGATAATACCGAGAGCTTGTGAAAGTTCCATTTAAAAAGGGTCCATGTTGTGCATGAACCCTTTTTACACGAGCCACCGGATCGGTCAACTGATCCTTAAACGATCGGCATTAACCTGCGGGTCGCTTTTTTTATGCATGCAAAACATGGTGCTGTGAGATTGCCCAAAACATTCTGGAAAGTTCCTTCGAGGAATATTTGGTATGCTCATAATTCATGATGTGATCGGTAGCACATTTCAAGCTTTAATTGTATGATGAATGCGTTTCTTAAAGGGTAATCACCATGCGTAACTTGCTCACCGTAATTTGGCAGTACCTGAGATCTTTTATATTAATTTACATATGCTTATATGCAGGCATTGCAATCTCTTCGCTGCTACCAATCACCATTCCCGGCAGTATTATTGGCATGTTAATTCTGTTTGTTTTGCTGTCTCTGCAAATCCTGCCAGCCAAGTGGGTTAAGCCAAGCTGCCATCTGCTTATTCGTTATATGGCGCTGTTGTTTGTACCGATTGGCGTGGGCGTTATGCAGTATGTCGATATCATAAGACAACAATTTGGTCCGGTGGTGGTTTCCTGTTTTATCAGTACCTTAGTGGTATTAGTGGTCGTAAGCTGGAGTTCTCATTTAGTGCACGGTGAGCGCAAAGTAGTCGGTGAAAACGAGGGCGAAACAAAATGATGCATCATATCTGGTGGTCTTTACCTTTAACGCTGGTGACTTTCTTCCTCGCCCGCCAAATCGGAATGCGTTATAAGTCGCCGCTGCTGAACCCATTATTAGTTTCAATGATTGTGATAATCCCCATTCTGGTGTTTACCGGTACGCCATACGATCACTATTTTTCGGGCAGTAAAGTATTGAACGATTTACTGCAACCGGCGGTTGTTGCCCTCGCCTTCCCGCTTTACGAACAGCTTCATCAGATTCGCGCGCGCTGGAAATCCATTATTACCATCTGTTTTATTGGCAGCATGGTGGCGATGGTGACCGGAACATCCGTTGCATTATTAATGGGCGCAACACCGCAAATCGCCGCGTCAATCTTGCCTAAGTCCGTCACTACGCCGATTGCGATGGCGGTTGGTGGCAGCATCGGCGGTATCCCCGCAATTAGCGCCGTATGCGTGATTTTCGTCGGTATTCTTGGCGCCGTATTTGGCCACACTCTTTTAAACTTGATGCGTATCTCAACCAAAGCCTCACGCGGCCTGTCAATGGGAGCGGCATCTCATGCTCTGGGGACTGCTCGTTGCGCTGAAATGGATTTCCAGGAAGGTGCGTTCAGTTCTCTGGCTCTGGTCATTTGCGGCATCATGACCTCACTTATTGCCCCGTTCTTATTCCCGGTGCTTTTGGCTATGTTTGGTTAAAACTTGCGAGAGATCGCGCAATTTCGTTCTTTATTTCATATGTTGCATTTGTATTTAGATAAAGATCACATATAAAGCCCATACAGATCCGTAAACTGCGGTTCAATTACTTGTTATGAGGCTACTACTTATGCGCTCACGTTTTCAGGCTGCTCTCGCACAGCTCCCGGCTTCTCTGCAAGCCGCTTTGCAACCTCTGATTGCTGATTCTCACTTCCCGGCAATGTTTAGTGCAACGGAAGTAGATTCACTGAAAGCCCAGACTGGACTGGATGACGACGCACTAGCATTCGCTTTGCTACCGCTTGCAGCCGCCTGTGCTCGTGCTGATTTATCTCAGTTCTATGTTGGTGCCGTGGCTCGTGGTGTAAGCGGTAATCTCTATTTTGGCGGCAATATGGAGTTTCTTGGCTCCACCATGCAGCAGACCGTTCATGCCGAGCAAAGCGCGATTACCCATGCGTGGATGCGCGGGGAAAAAGCTCTTGCTGCAATTACCGTTAACTACACGCCTTGTGGACACTGTCGCCAGTTTATGAATGAACTGAACAGCGGGGTGGCATTGCGCATTAACCTTCCAGGCCGCAAACCTGCAACCCTGGGCGACTATTTGCCTGATGCCTTTGGCCCTCGCGATTTAGAAATCAAAACATTACTCCTTGATGCAATGGACCATGGTTTTGCATCGCATGGTGATGAACTAAGTCAGGCGGCTATTGCGGCAGCTAACCGCAGCCATGCGCCATACAGTAACGCGCCTTCTGGTGTGGCACTGGAAATGCGCGATGGAACTATTTTCAAAGGAAGTTATGCTGAAAACGCAGCATTCAACCCTTCCCTGCCGCCACTGCAAGCTGCATTGAATCTGCTTAGCCTCTCAGGCTATGACTACAATGAAATTCAGCGAGCGATCCTTGCAGAGAAAGCCGATGCGCCATTGACGCAATGGGATGCCACTGCCGCGACCCTGAAAGCTTTGGGCTGCCTGAATATCGACCGCGCACTTCTGAGCTAAAACTCACAGAACGGGCGTAAATGCGCCCGTTCTGGCGAATTTTAATTCAACCAACTCCACGAATCTTGCTCTTAACCACCAGGTAAAGTAGCCTTGAATAAAATTTCATCCCTTTATTGAGCCGCAAGTCCATGTTGAAGCGCTTGTTTTATAGCCTGTTGGTCATCATCGGCTTGGCTGTGATAGCTGCGCTGTGTCTTGACCGCTGGATAAGCTGGAAAACAGCGCCTTACGTCTACGACGAACTTCAGGATCTACCATACCGCCAGGTCGGTGTGGTGCTGGGAACCGCCAAGTATTACCGCACTGGCGTGATTAATCAGTACTATCAATTCCGTATTCAGGGCGCTTTAAATGCTTATAACAGCGGCAAAGTGAACTATCTGCTATTAAGTGGAGATAATGCCCTGCAGAGTTACAACGAACCGATGACCATGCGCAAAGATCTGATTGCCGGTGGCGTTGACCCTGCCGATATCGTGCTGGATTACGCCGGTTTCCGAACACTTGATTCCATCGTGCGTACTCGCAAAGTGTTTGATACTAATGATTTTATTATTATCACTCAGCGTTTCCATTGCGAACGAGCACTGTTTATCGCCCTCCATATGGGGATTCAGGCGCAGTGTTACGCCGTTCCTTCACCGAAAAATATGATGACTGTACGTATCAGAGAATTTGGTGCGCGTCTGGGTGCGTTGGCAGATTTGTATATCTTCAAGCGAGAGCCACGTTTCCTAGGGCCGCTAGTCCCTATTCCCGCCATGCACGAAGTCCCGGAAGATGCGCAAGCTTATCCGGCGGTGACGCCAGAACAGCTGCTGGAATTGCAGAAGAAAGAGAAGAAATAGAGGCATAAAAAAACCCGCACATATCTTCCTGTGCGGGTCTTGGTAAAACCGTTGAGATTACTTCTTACGAGCGTACTTCAGAGAATCCAGGGCTACTGCGAAGATAATAATCGCGCCTTTGATAATGTACTGCCAGTAAGGGTTCACGCCGATATAAGTCAGACCGTAGTTGATGACCGTAAAGATGATTACACCGGTCACTACGCCTACAACCGTACCCACGCCACCGCTGAATGACACGCCGCCTACCACGCATGCCGCAATCGCATCGAGTTCGTACATAAAGCCGAGGTTGTTGGTTGCAGAACCGATACGACCTGCTTCTAACATCCCGCCGAAGGCGTAGAACACACCGGACAGCGCATAAATCATGATCAGGTTCAGTGCAACGTTAACGCCTGAAACTTTAGCCGCTTCCGGGTTACCACCGATGGCGAAGATGTTCTTACCAAAGCGAGTTTTGTTCCACAGCACCCATACGAACATCACAGCAAATAGTGCATAGAACGTAATGTAGGATAGCCGGAAACTACCTAACGCAATAAAGCCCTGGGTAAATGTCGAGAAATGCGATTCAAAACCAGAAACCGGCGATGCTCCGACAAAGTCGTAATACAGGGAGTTAATACCGTAAACGATAATCATGGTACCCAAAGTGGTGATAAACGGCGTCACGTTCAGGTAGGCGATGATAATTCCGTTCACCAGACCAATGACCGCACCGATAGAGCACACTATCAGCAGTACCACCGGGATAGGCAGGCTGTGCATCTCAGGGAAAACTTTATTGACGTTATCCATTGATTGCAGCAGTGTAGCCGCGATTACCGCCGCAAGCCCCACCTGACGACCAGCAGAAAGGTCAGTACCCTGGGTCACAATCAGCCCCGCCACGCCCAATGCAATAATAATACGCACCGAGGATTGGGTCAGAATATTACTTAAGTTGAGTAAACTTAAAAACGTCGGATCCTGGAAAATAATAATTGCCAGTAGCACCAGTAAAACGACATAAATGCCGCCTTCTTTCAGATAAGTTAGAAAACTTTTCTTATTTAACGCACTCATTTTCAATAGCCCCTAAATTATCAAAGATGCACTGACGCAAGACGTAATATTTCGTTCTGCGTGGTTGTTTTAGTGTCTACAATTCCGGCAACAAGACCATTGCTCATCACCAGAATACGGTCTGTAATCCCTAACAACTCCGGCATTTCGGACGAAATAATAATGATTCCTTTCCCTTTCTTAGCAAGCTCAGCAATCAGCTGATAAATTTCGAACTTAGCACCAACATCGATCCCACGAGTTGGTTCATCCAGCATTAATATCTCAGGCTGTGTTAACAACCAACGCCCGATAATAACTTTCTGTTGGTTACCACCAGATAAAGAACCAATAGAAGTACGGTGACCTGGTGTTTTTACACGCATTGAGTCAATTACCCATTGGGTATCACTTTTCATGCGTGAATTATCTAATAAGCCAACTTTGTTTTTATAATTGCGAATATTAGAAATCAGCGAGTTAAAACCAATATCCAGATAGGCGTAAATCCCTGTTGAGCGACGCTCTTCAGTTACTAAAGCAAAACCATGGTTAATCGCTTCATTGGCCGAATGGTTATTAATTTTTTTACCGTGCAGGTTAATGGTTCCGGCCGATTTTTCGCGGATACCAAATAACGTTTCAACGATATCAGTACGCTTCGCACCGACCAGACCGGCAATACCGAGGATTTCCCCTTTATGCAAATCGAAGGAGACATCACGAATTGAAGGCTGACGCAACGAAGTCAAATTACGCACTTCCAAAATCACGTCACCCGGCACGTTCTCTTTTGTCGGGAAGCGTTGGTTCAGAGAGCGCCCTACCATCATGGAGATGATTTTATCCATGTCCAGCCCTTCTAATGGCTGGGTGGCAATCCATTGTCCGTCACGCAAGATGGTTATCTCATCACACAGTTGGAAGATCTCTTCCATTTTGTGAGAAATATAAACAATGCCGCAGCCACGTTCTTTTAATTTACGAATGATTTTGAAAAGGTGGTTAACTTCCTTTTCTGTCAATGAGGAGGTTGGCTCATCCATAATGACAATTTTGGCATTGTAAGAGAACGCTTTAGCGATTTCGATCATCTGCATTTGTGATACCGACAAAGTGCCCACGCGTGCTTTAGGGTCAATATCAATATCCAGCTCATCAAAGATATGTTTGGTATCACGGTACATTTTGTCTTGATCGACAAACATACCTTTGGTTGGGTAACGCCCCAGCCACATGTTATCCATAACGGTACGTTGTAATACCAGGTTTAACTCCTGGTGTACCATCGAGATACCGTTTTCCAGCGCTTCTTTAGTGCTGGAAAAATTTACTTCTTGTCCCTGAAAAAGAATGCTGCCGGAATCTTTGCTGTAGATCCCAAAAAGACATTTTAATAACGTTGATTTACCAGCCCCGTTTTCACCCATTAATGCGTGAATAGAATGAGGACGGACTTTTAAATTAACATTATCCAGTGCCTTAACGCCGGGGAATGATTTATTAATGTTGGTCATTTCCAACAAATATTCCGACGACTGATTTGTAATATTGTCGACCATAATTACGGTTCCAATAGTGTCACTGAGCGTAAGTTTTGAACCGGGCGCATAAATACGCCCGGTATAAACCAACTACATTACTTATTTACCAGTAAATTCAGCCAGATTGCTCTGATCAACACCTACATAAGGGATACGAACGATTTTGTCTTCGATTTTCCACTTAGTGCCATCAGCGGCAGGCTTACCAGCGGCCAGGTTTTTAGCCAGGTCGAAGGTTGCTTTTGCCTGGTTGTTAGCATCGTTCAGAACGGTACCGGCCATTGCGCCAGATTTAACCAGTGCCAGCGCTTCTGGCAGGGCATCCACACCAAATACTGGAATAGAAGATTTGTTGTGCGCTTTCAGCGCTTCAACTGCACCCATTGCCATCGCATCGTTGTTGGCAATAACCACTTCGATTTTGTTAGCGTTCGGGCCAGACAACCATGCGTCCATCTTATCTTTCGCCTGAGCGGTGTCCCACATTGCAGTATCTAACTGCAGCTGTTGGGTTTTCAGACCTTTATTGTTCAACTCTTTGATAACGTAGGTCGTACGCGCTTCAGCATCCGGGTGACCTGGTTCGCCTTTCAGCAGTACGAACTGAACCTGACCATCTTTGTTAAGATCCCACGCCGGGTTAGCCGCCCAGTGTTTTGCAATCAGGTCGCCCTGAATGATGCCTGATTCTTTAGAGTCAGTACCGACGTAGTAAGCTTTGTCGTAGCTATCCAGCGCTTTGCGAGAAGGTTCTTTGTTGTAGAACACGATTGGAATGTTCTGGCCGCGCGCTTTTTCGATAACGGTGCCAGCAGCAGCCGGGTCAACCAGGTTGATTGCCAGTGCTTTCACGCCTTTTGCCAACAGTACGTCAATCTGATCGTTCTGCTTGGACTGGTCATTCTGTGAGTCGTTCATCAGCAGTTCTACGTCTGGCGAAGCTTTTGCGTCTTTCTCAATCGCTTTGCGAACCACTGACATAAAGTTATCGTCGTATTTGTAAATGGTCACGCCAATACGGGTATCAGCTGCATGAGCGGCTGCACCAAACAACATACAAGACATAACGGCGGACAGGGTCAAAACCTTCTTATTCATGGTATCTCCGGTTTTTTTGCAGGGTAGTTCTTAGGGGTATTCAGGCAGGCAGCGTTGTTACAAAAACGTTACTGAATGCCGAAAATTTTTCTGTTCTAAAAAACTCTTCCGTGTTCAATAACATTCCATAACAGCTTTTATTGGTAGTTTTTTGCCGAATACCTATAAGTAAACTGATTAGTCACCGTTACATATAGTTTCAGCTGATAAGACGCTGACATCATAGTCATCGCATTGTTAATTAACTGTGAATTTACTCACAAATTGAAACCGGTTACATAAAAGACTTTTTTCAGAGAGTGATCGGTGCCGCAATTTGCCGTGGAGCAACAGAATGGCGACGAACTAAAGTCGGCATAAAACAGTGTGTTGCACCATTATCGAGCGTTCCTGCCGCCCCTTGTAACGCCAGTTCGGTCGCCAGGCGTGCCATTGAAACAATGGGGTAACGCACCGTTGTAAGTTGTGGATCGGTGTAACGCGCGATCGGAATGTCATCAAAACCAATCACTGAGACATGATGTGGCACGACAATGCCATTATCTTTCAACGCAGTTAACGCACCTGCTGCCATGCTGTCGTTATAGGCAAATACCGCACTGAGTTGCAGATTGCGGCCTAACAACTCGACCATTGCCGCTTCACCACCCTGCATATCGGGTGATCCCACGCCCACCCAGCTTTCGGGCGGTACAATCCCCTGCTCACTCATGCCACGCAGCCATCCTTCGCGCCGCTGCGCATTGTCTTCAATGGCATGGCTCGATGCCAGATATCCGATGCGCTGATGACCTTGATTAAACAGCATTCTTGTCGCCATCAAAGCGCCACTGACATTATCAAGCCCGACACATCGATGCTCGTACCCCGGCACTATGCGGTTAACCAGCACCATGCCTGGAATGTGATCGAGGAACTCGGCCAGCTCTTTATCACAAAGAGCTTTAGCATGAACAATCAATGCGTTACAGCGTTGTCGAATCAATACCTCAATGGCATGACGCTCTTTTTCTTCCTGATGGTAGCTGTTGCCAATGAGCACATATTTGTTGTGCTCCTGCGCCACGACATCCACCGCTTTGACCAGTGCGCCAAAAAATGGATCGGACACATCCATCACCACTACACCGATTGTATCGCTGACCTGCGTTGCCAGAGCCTGGGCGTTCGCATTCGGGCGATAGCCCAATTGCGCCACCGCCTGCATCACACTTTCACGGGTATCAGCGCTAACCAGCGCGCTGTTATTGAGCACACGGGATACCGTCGCCACGGAGACGCCGGCGATTCGGGCAACGTCACGAATGGTGATCATATTTATCACCTGGCGAAGGAAGAATTAGTCTCATGAATGCACCCTGTATATGGCAAGGTGGCTATTCTGGCAGCGACTTGGGAATGACTACGTGAGGATGATCACATCAATGAAAACGGTTACATACATATCGTTAACGTTTGTGATGTATATCATTATCTTGCCGGATGCTTCAGTGATACCCCCGCAGCACGTGCGGTTAGTTGTCTCCAGAGCCACTCAACAGGCCCCTGACGGAAGTAATGCAGCCAGAGCATAGAGAATAAGATATTGATTACCCATACAAAAGGCACAATTGCCAACAGGCTCAGGCGGTCAAACTTCATGAACCAGCCCATGCGGAAGAAGAAGGTGGTGCAAATCACTGTCTGTAGTAAATAGTTCGACAATGCCATTCGCCCGACATGCGCTATCGCATTCACCAGGCGCAAGCGCGACAACTGCGGCCAGTAGCCAAATGCGAGTGCTGCATAGCCAATAGTTTGAAACGGGGCACTCAGTTCACGCGGCGCTTGCAGCAAGAAAGCACACCAGCGATACATCCAGCCAAGGTGCCACTGGGCATAAATCGCAGGAATATTAATTAGCAACCCAACCACAATCAGCCACACGCCAATGCGGCGATAATGATGCAGACTAAACTCCCCTCGCAGCCAGCCACTGCGCATTAATGACGCGCCAATCAGCATCATCCCCGCCAGTTGCCAACCGTATTGCGCACCCAAAGCTACAAGGTTTGATGAGAGCAAATCGATGCGATTGCTAATGGCCTCCGTCCCGCCGTTAAGCTTCCACCACTGCTCGTACTGCAAATTTGCGGCATCGGGGATCCATGAGCGGTTCGGTGCATCGCCGGAAATAAAACCCAGCAATAACAGCACGCCAATACCGGTGAGATATAAGATAACGCCCGTATTAAACAGTGAGCGAATCCCCGGTGCATCACGAATCAGACGCCAGCACACCAACCCTACTAAACCGTAGGCCAGCAAAATATCGCCATCCCAAAGGAAAATAGCGTGCATAAAACCGAGCAGAACTAATAACGTCAGACGTGACTGAATCCAGCGTTTGCCGCGATGTAACAACATCTGCAAGCCCGCGCCAAATAACAGAGCAAATAAGGTGAGGAATTTTACCTGAGCAAAGAGATCTAAAATTGCCCATGTCCAGGCATCGTGAGCTGTAGCAGAACCGGACCAGGCTGGATTGAGGTACGCAGCCTTCGGCAAACCGAAGGCCACGATATTAAGCAGCAGGATGCCGAGAATAGCGACGCCACGGACAAAATCCAGCGTAACGTTTCTACTCATACACCCTACCTAATTAATGTTAGTTATGACGCACTGCGCGCAGGAATTCCTGGCGTGTATTCTGGCTGGATTTAAACAATCCCCCCAAAGATGTGGTTGTCGTCGCACTAGTCGCATCCTGCACGCCACGCGCTTTAACACAATAATGGACTGCATCAATAGATACCGCCACATTGTTGGTGCCAAGCAAGGTTTGCAGTGCAATCAGGATTTGCTGGGTTAAGCGTTCCTGAACCTGCGGGCGCTGCGCAAAGAACTGCACAATGCGGTTAATTTTCGATAGGCCAATCACGGTATCTTTCGGCAGATAAGAGACTGTCGCTTTACCGTCGATAGTTACGAAATGGTGTTCACACGTGCTGGTGAGCGTAATGTTGCGCACGGTGACCATCTCATCAACCTTCATCTTATTCTCAATGACGGTGATTTTCGGGAAGTTGGCATAATCAAGGCCGGAGAAAATCTCATCGACATACATTTTAGCGATGCGATGCGGGGTTTCCATCAAGCTATCGTCGCTGAGATCAAGATTCAGCAACTGCATGATTTCCGTCATATGCCCGGCAATCTCGCGTTTGCGGGTTTCGTTATCAATCTCACGCAATTGTGGGCGCAGTGGCGTTTCCAGGCCGCGTGCAACCAATGCTTCATGAACCAATGCGGCTTCTGGACTTAGTGATGACATGTTGTTTTCTCCTGCAGGTGTGACTGACCTCGGCCCTACATGGGGCAAAGTGTGCGCTCATTGTGCGTGAGCGCGGTCGCATAATCCAGTAGTGCGAACGATAATTATTGAAATCGTCAATACCTTTACTCTTTACGCCAGACGAGGCCGCCGCCAATCAATAATGCTACGCCGGCTACGTATAACGCAGGCTCAAGTTGCCCGGTAAGCGAAGTCGATAATGCTGACAGCATCGGCCCCACCAGTTGCCCCATGGCATAACCGGTAGTGAGTAATCCTGCCATGTAACGGGTATGCTTTGGCGCCAGTTCGCGTCCATATTGCAACGATAATTGCACCGCACATAAGAAGCCACCGCCCACCAGCAACGAGCCTAAAACCAGGCCGAACATACCGGGAATCATATCTGAGGCGAATACCCCAAGTGCTTGCAACCAGAGCACCAGCGCAAGACGTTGATGGCTTTGCAGCTTTTGACGGGCTGCAATGCCGAGCAAAATACCGCAAACCGCCGCACCGCCAAATATCGGCCAAACAAACTGCGCAAACACGCTACCAGGAAAGCGTGCGCTCGCCATCTGCGATAAAAATGTGGCGGGCAGAATATAACCAAACCCCGCCAGGCTGTAACTCCACACCAGTCGTTTGAGTTGTGGCGTTAATACTAGCGGCTCTGGCGCGGTTTCCGGGCGGTGCAACTCCCCTTTGCGTGGCAAATTTCGGGCGATTAACAGGATAAACAGCAGCGCCAGAGCGCCATAAACCAGCCAGGCACTGCTTGCTGACAACCCGTAACTGTGGATTGCCACCGCCAACAACCCGCTGATAAATATTCCTGCGCCAGGGCCTGCGAACACCGCTGCACTTAATCCTGGCTTACCTAAATGCGCCAGTTGCTCATTGCTCCAGGCAGCGATTAACACCATCGCCCAGCCGCTGGCACAACCAATCAGAAAACGAATCAACGCATGCCACAGGGCTGAATCCACGGTAGCAGAAAGCAGCGTCAGTATGACTGCTCCCCAGACACCAGCATGCAAACGCAACTCTACCCGCCGATGCGCACGCATGGCATCCCACGCACCAACCAGATAACCGAGGTAGTTAATCGCTGCTACCAAACCCGCACTGGTTAAGGTAAGTTGCCCTTCAGTTATCATTAATGGGACTTGTGGTGTGAATGCAAATCGGCCAATGCCCATTGCAACCACCAACACCAGAAACCCAGTCAACGCGATACGTGCCGCCACTATCACCCCAAATGTTGCGATTTCGTTGCCAGTATGATGCCGCATGGCTAGACTGGGGAGAAGTGAAAGTTATTCATTGATATTGAATATATTTGAGGAACCTCTGGATGGAACTGCTTGAAGAACACCGATGCTTTGAAGGCTGGCAGCAGCGCTGGCGCCATGATTCCGCGGTACTGAAATGCCCAATGACGTTCAGTATTTTTCTGCCAACGCCACGTACGACTCCCCCACCGGTGCTCTATTGGCTCTCCGGTTTGACCTGTAATGACGAAAACTTCACCACCAAAGCGGGCGCGCAACGAGTCGCTTCTGAGCTGGGAATTGTGTTGGTAATGCCTGATACCAGCCCACGCGGTGAAAATGTGCCGAATAATGAAAGCTACGATCTTGGTCAGGGTGCAAGCTTCTATCTGAACGCTACCGAACAGCCGTGGGCCGACCATTTCCGCATGTATGACTACATTAATGATGAGCTGCCAGCGTTGATTGCTGATAACTTCAGCATCAGTGAAAAAGCCTCTATTTTCGGGCACTCTATGGGTGGCCACGGTGCGCTAAGCATCGCATTGAAAAACCCTGGTCGATATTGCTCCGTTTCGGCCTTTGCGCCGATCGTGAACCCAACGCGCGTGCCGTGGGGCCAAAAAGCCTTTAATGCTTATTTAGGTGCAAACGAAGAGAAATGGCGCGAATGGGATAGCTGCTGCTTGTTGATGCAGGCTGATAGTTCCAATGCCATTCCTGTGCTTATCGATCAAGGTGATGCGGATCAGTTCCTTGCAGATCAACTGCAACCGGCACAATTTGCTGAAGTAGCACGGCAGAAAAACTGGCCGCTAACGCTGCGAGTGCAGCCTGGTTACGATCATAGCTATTACTTTATTGCTTCGTTTATCGAGGACCATTTGCGGTTCCACGCGGAGCATTTGGCGTAACTATTGGGTTTGCCCTCACCCCGGGGATGTTTCTTATACACAACTTTGAGGGGAGGTTCCTGCCTATACGGAGAAGGTTCCGTTCACCAGGCGACAGCGTGTCTATGTCGCGGCTGAACCGGTGAACGTCTTAGGGTGACCACCGTCGTCACCCTAAGAACCCTGACTCCCGGCAAATAAATCGCCGCAAGCGGTAAACCTCCATTTTGCCTCCGTGTCAGGGTCGGTTGCGATTCGTTCCCTACGATCGCACCCTCCAGCCGTTCCGGACGGCTGGACCCTGCCACCAGGAGTCAAAATGGAGGCGATTTAAGCCGGACCCGAAATTCAAGGTCAAAGTCAAAAGCCAGAGCGGTTTTGACCTTGTTCCCGGCTTCGATCGCACCGTTTTATGGAATTAAAGAGATAGCTGAACGCACGGGTGAACGGAAAAACCTCTCATCTTACAGATCTCACCCTGACAAGATTGCCAGGGCGAGTTGTGTATAAGAGACAGATCCCTGGGGAGAGGGGTAAAATCAGAACGTGTAATCCACTGCCATAAAGTAACGACGGCCATCTTCGTTGTAACTGTAATCGTCACGACTCAGATCTTTATCACCCAGGTTCATGACGCCCGCACGAAGTTTGATAGCTTTTGTCGCTTTCCATGCCGCACCTGTATTCCACACCACGTAGCCGCCAGGTGTTGGCGAGCCGTCGGTTGTTGCGCGTTGCTCACCGGTATAGTTTGCAGATACATAGAATGACCAATCATCCAATGGCGCCCAATCCACCGTACCGTTCGCGGTATGGAATGGTAGTGAGGCTAATGGTTTGTTGCCGCCACCGCTCAAATCTCGGCCATCGTTATAGGTATAGTTCAGAGTGAGTTTCCACTGCTCGCTGAACGGCACTTTCAACTCAGTTTCAACACCACGAATACGCGCTTTGTTGACGTTGTAGTATTTGAAGATAGGGCGGCCCGCGCTGTCAAAACCAACAAAGTTTGGATATGACGGTGCCTGGCTGATGCTCGAAGTACGATTGATATCAATCATATCGTCGAGGTTGTTCTGGAAGGTAGTGATGCTGCCTGAAACCCCGTCCAGCAAACCTTCATCACCCGCGTAGTACAAACCTAACTCGAAGCTTTCGCTGGTTTCAGGTTTCAGATCTGGGCTGCCGACAATCTTACAAGAGCCGCGACAAGAGTTGCTGGTCCAGTCCGGGCTAAGTTGCAGTAACGATGGCGCTTTAAATGCCGTCGCCCAGCCACCTTTCATGGTGATGGTATCTGTCGCGCTGTATACGAGGTATGCGCGTGGGCTCCAGTGGTCGCCGTAGGTTTCGTGGTCGTCCATACGCACGCCGGTAGTCAGCGCCAGCGGTTCAAAAATCCGCCACTCATCTTCTAAGAACAGTGCGTACTGGCTGGCAGACGTTTCGGAACTGTTGCCACCCGTGAGATTTACCGGGTCTGACAGCTTATCGTGTCGCCATTCCCCACCGAAGGTCAGTAACTGGTTAATTTCACCCAATGGCAGAACCAGTTTGCCGTCCAGGCTGTTATTGCGCGAGGTGATTGGCGAGCTATTGCCTGGATTTAGGTTATCAATCTTATCGCCATAAAAACGCAGTTCGGTATTGCCGTAATCCCAACGTCCATTGTGGGAAATGGAGTAATCCTGGCGCTCCATGCGGTTTTTATTCAGCGAGTCCGAATCACGGTCCTGGCGGTCAAAACCATAACCAAAGCTCATGTCCTGATTTTCTGTTGGCGTCAGGGCAAATTCAGCGCTGCCGCTACGGGTGGTAAAACCTTCAATACGCGGCGTTTCACCTGTTGCGCTGGTGCTGGAAGTCTCTTGTTTATCTTTCTCACGCTTGCCGAGGTTGCCGTAAACTTTCACCCCAAGCAGGTCGTCGATAATTGGGCCACTGGCAAAGAAATTGCTGTTATAGGAATCACCGCGATCGCGTTTTTCCTGAATGGTGGTATCCGCCGTTACGGTGCCATGCCAGGCTTTGCCAACTTTGCGCGTAATAATGTTCACCACACCACCCAACGCATCCGAACCGTAGAGCGAAGACATAGGCCCGCGCACCACTTCGATACGCTCGATGGCATCAACCGGAATCCAGTTAAGGTCAAAATCATTGTGGCGGAATACCGCATTGCGCGAGTTCACCCGCTTGCCATCCACCAGAATCAGCGTGTAGCTGCTACTCAGGCCTCGAATACTGACGCCCTGGCGGTTATCCCCTTCGTTAGTGAGCTGCACACCAGGAACTTCCTGCAACACATCTTTCAGGTTCTGGATCGGTTTCTTTTTCAGATCTTCTTGAGTGATAACGCTAATACTGGCAGGGGCATCTTTGAGATTTTGCTCGGTAGCAGAAGCAGTAACAACCATAGTGTCTTCACGTTCTTCGGCAAAAACCGGAAACGCAGCACTGATTATCGACGCACAAAGTCCTCCCCGGACGATGGGATTCAACCTTAACATTCCTTTCTCCATGAGGTGAATGGCAAACTAAACGATGGATTGCGCTCACATTCCTTAATGCGTTGCTGGCTACTTTGGCAAACAACTGCGCGCTGTACTCACCGACATCCAGCCGAGGTAAAGCGTGGCGACACCATAAATTAAACGAGAATGGTTATCAATCAAATTGTTAAAGTTTGTAATGTATCGAAAGGGGATAATGCGGAGGGATAATGTGAGAGGGGATAAAAAAGGGCGCGATAATCGCGCCCTTCAGAGTTACTTTTTAAAGGTTTCCGGGAAGGTCATTTCGCTATATTTCACGAAACGAGTACCTCTCGTAATCTTATAGCCCCACCAGATTGCCAGGAACAGCGGGATACCAATATAGGTAGCCGTTACGCCTGCCCAATCGATTTTATCGGCAAGGAACGCTTCGTAGTTCTGGCCAAGAGTAATAATCAGACACAGCACGAAGGCAAAGATTGGCCCCAGCGGGAAGAAGCCAGAAACATATGGCAAATCTTTAAGATCAAGCCCTTGCTTCACATAACCACGACGGAAACGGTAGTGGCTAATCGCAATACCCAACCAGGCGATAAAGCCGGTCATCCCTGATGTGTTCAAAAGCCACAGGTAAACTGTCTGGTTACCGAACATAGAAGTCAGGAAGCACAGACCCGCTACAACAGTGGTTGCGTACAGCGCGTTACGTGGCACACCGCCACGGGAGAGCTTAGAGAAAATACGTGGTGCTTTACCGTCGCAAGCCAGGGTGTACAGCATACGCGTTGACGCATACATCCCTGAGTTACCTGCAGACAGTACCGCAGTCAGAATAACGGCGTTCATTACCGCTGCTGCAGATAGCAGGCCAGCATGCTCGAATACCAGTGTGAACGGGCTAACGCCGATATCTTTAACATCGTTACGCAGCAGGCTCGGATCGGTATAAGGAATGATCAGGCTGATAATCAGAATCGCGAACACATAGAACAGCAGGATACGCCAGAACACCTGACGCACAGCGCGTGGAATGTTCTTACCTGGGTCTTCAGATTCGCCCGCAGCAACACCAATCAACTCGGTACCCTGGAATGAGAATCCGACTATCATCGCGACACCAATCATCGCGGAGAACCCACCAGCAAACGGTGCATCACCAATTGCCCAGTTGCTCCAGCCCGCAGGTTGTGCGCCTTTAAAGATACCCAGGATCATCATTACGCCGACAATGATAAAGATGATAACCGTGGTCACTTTAATCAGTGAGAACCAGTATTCTGCTTCACCAAAGCCTTTAACGGAGATGTAGTTCAGCAAGAACATAATGCCGAGGAACAGTGCACTCCAGATCCAGCCTGGGGTGTCAGGGAACCAGTAGTTCATCACCAGTTGTGATGCGACCAGGTCAACGGCGATAGTTACCGCCCAGTTGTACCAGTAGTTCCAGCCCAGTGCGAAACCGAAACCTTCTTCAACGTATTGTTGCCCGTAAGTAGCAAAAGAGCCCGAAACAGGCATATAAGCCGCAAGTTCACCCAGGCTTGTCATCAGGAAGTACACCATCAGACCAATCAGCATGTAGGAGAGCAACGCGCCGCCAGGGCCCGCTTGAGAAATGGTTGCACCAGAGGCAACAAATAGCCCAGTACCGATGGAACCGCCGATGGCGATCATCGTTAAGTGGCGCGCTTTTAACTCACGGCGTAAGCCAGGCGCTTGTGTTGTTTTATCTTGAGAAACCATAGAAAATTGTGGTCCGTCCAAAAAATGAGGCGAGATTGTAGCAAACCAGAGTGAGACTTATAGTAGAAATACGCTGTTATAAGAGAGCTTCATAATCGGCGGCGGATTATAAGTAACGCACTTATGACAGGGAGTCGGTGAGAGGTTTTTTTCGACATTTGAATGAGATGCGGGAGTCCCTTCCCCTGCAGGTAATAGCAGTTACTGCTATTTAAAATCGACCTTCATTAATTCGGGGATAGTGACATCACGTGTCGTTTCAACGCAGCGGCTGATGTAATCGACAAAACGCGGCGGCGGTGACATACCTAAATCCAGCAGTTTCTTATTTGAGAAACGCACATTCAGCATCGAAAACTCGCCATATAAACGCATGGCTCTGAGCATCAACCTTTCATTACACGGGCCGTAAATTGTTTTGAAACCCCTGCGTTCCTTTACCAGTTCACTGTAATCCACTTGCTGGTATGTAGAATAGATAGGTTTTTGATTGAGTGCCGCCGCCATCGCTTTATCTATATCGACAAACTGAGTACTACCTGTGTCACCCGCTGATATGTGATAAACCTTTTCGGTTAGCTTTGAGCGTTTTGTTAATAACAAAAGCGCCTCTGCGCAGTAATCCACAGGAATAACATCGATTTTATCTTCCATTGAACACATGAACTTCCCAAGCATCAGCACCATGCGGAATACCCAGAAAATGCTGCTGGATGGACGGCAACCCTCTTCACTGTGCCCTACCACAATTGAAGGGCGAGCAATAACTAAAGGCAGTTGCGGGCAATGTTCTACCATCAATTGCTCAATGGTGGATTTAGACCACGTATATTGAACCAAATGCTCCTCTTCAGGCTTGCGCGTCATGCTTTCAGTTACCAGCGTCCCCGCGTCCGGCACACATGACATCGCGGTTCCCACATGAACAAAGCGGACCAAACCCAATACATCAGCCATCCGTTTGACGAATTTAAGCGTACCCTCTACGTTCACTTTCCAGATAAGCGCATTATCACCAAATGAAGCAACAGCAGCGCAGTTGATCACGTGAGTTACAAAAGAGAGCCTGGCATCATCCAAAAAATCTTCTGAAGCCGCTAAATCACCGAGCAAGATATTTTCTTCATTAATTTTATTAAGTAAGGCTGCACTGCACCCAAACTTAGCAAGGTTATTTCTTATCCTCTCAACACCTTCTTTAGGTGAGTTCGCCCTTACTAATAACAAGTATGAGCTAATTGAAGAATCAGAAAGCGCTCGAGCTAATACAGCACCACCCAGAAAACCTGTGGCTCCGGTAATCAATAGATTGCTCATTTTAGAAACTCTGGATTTAAAAATGCCATACTAAGAGGCAATTTATAAACAGCGCATCAATAGAGAGAGCAACATAAAAGATGATTGGGTTTATTTTTTAACTCACTGTATTTACTTACCATTAAATAATGGTTGAATCATGTTCGTTTAAAAAAGGTATATTGATTTTACCCGCCGCAAATGCATTCCCACCGCAAAAACACAACACTCAATTAACTAATAAGCCATGATTTTCATTTATTAGTGAAATAAGCGATATAAAAAACCACTCGATATCATCGCCAAAAATGTACCAGTCAAAACAATGCATAAAGTTGGACGCACTTGAGGTGCAGCTAACCAGAAGGAATTCAACCCATTTTTAACGCGTGCCGACTGAATTGACTCAACGCATCCCATGACAAAGAACGTGGAGCTAATTAGCGTAAACCATGGGTTCACCTCGACTCCGCACAATGCCAGATACGCGTTAGAGAAGTGAAACTTTGCCAGTAACAATACTGCACAAACCCTGGGGAAAAAGTACCTGCCGATCAACAAGACTGTAGTACCAAAGGACGCGGCGATCATCACCCATTCCAGGGCGATGCCATGAAATGAATAGATTTGTACTATTAGATAGATAACGCCAATTATAATGGTTAAAGCCGCCGCGATATTTGCACAAAGTCGGTAAAAATTCAGATTGTCAGTGTAGCTGGCCAATGCGATGTTTTTCATATCCATTCAAAATAGTCTCTGGCATTTGCTTACAAGGGGATACATATAAAAACTTTATAAATCGGACTGAAGAATACGCAAAACCATAATTTTTGAATTGATTTTAAGCATATCTGCTTCTTTAATTCACTATCGCCGCAATTAATGGGTTACGCCTTACACGTTGCAGTACCGAAGAAACCGCTGTAATGCATTAGAAATATGTTTCTGACGATGGTGAATCCGGTACAAAGTGCGCACCAGACGCGGCAGCGGTACTGGCACTTCCACCAAAGATCCCGTTTCCAGTTGTTCCGCAATCACCCTACGCGACAGGCAACTGATGCCAAGACCATGGCGCACCGCATGTTTAATTGCTTCCGAATTTCCCAATTCCATACCGAGATGAAACTGCGGCAAATGAGAAAGTAGCAAGTAATCGACAATTTCACGTGTGCCAGAACCTTTTTCACGCAGGATCCACGACTGCTGTGCAAGAGTTTCCAGAGTGACCGGCTGCTGCAATAAAGGTGCGTCAGGTGGCGCAAATACGACGAGCTCATCTTCCAACCATGGCTCGGTCACCAATTCGGTCATATGGCTCGGCCCTTCAATCAGACCAATATCAACCCGGAAGTCGGCAACCGCGTTAATCACATCCTGACTATTACCAACGCTCATCTCCAGCGGGAGATTTGGAAAATCGCGGCGATAATGAGCAATCATTTCCGGCAGAATGTAATTGCCTATAGTGCTGCTGGCATAAACGCGAATGGCACCGTTATCCTCTTTAAACAGTTGTTCGACTTCTATTGCCTGCTCAAGCAAACCCACCACGCGCGGATACAGCAAGCGGCCATGTTCATTGACAACCAGGCGTTTGCCTACCCTATCGAACAATTGCACGCCCAACTGCCCTTCGAGATCCGACAGCGCCGCACTTACCGCAGACTGAGACAACGCCAGCATTTGCGAAGCCTGAGTAGTAGAGCCGCTTTTGAGAACTTCGGCGAAGACTTCAAGTTGCCGCAATGTGATATGCATAGTGGACACGCCTTAACACTTATTCAGATTGATTATAAATATATAATCAATTTTATTTTTAAGCCACCAGGACTTACTCTTTTGTCAATAAAGCCAAAATAATTCGAGTTGTAGGAAGGCGGCAAGCGCGATAACCCCGATGAGCTTACGCCGGTAAGTGATTCTGGTGAGCGCGTGCAGCAAACGCATCTACGGCTTGAAGTATGACGGCTACACAAAGGAGAAGGTTATGGCTACGTTATCAATTCCCACTCATCGACATACATTGTGGCATTTCCTGCCAGGACTGCTGCTTGCAGGTGCAATTACTGCACTGGCGCTTTGGTTGGGGAATATTCCCTCCGTGGCAGGTCTGGGACTCGGTGCATTAACGCTCGCGATTCTATGCGGGATGGTGATTGGCAACACGCTTTACCCGAAAATCTGGCAACACTGTGATGGCGGTGTACTGTTTGCCAAGCAACATCTGCTGCGTCTTGGGATCATTTTATATGGTTTTCGACTGACTTTTTCGCAGATTGCGGATGTCGGTGCCAGCGGCGTCATCATTGATGTTCTGACATTAAGCAGCACCTTCGCCCTCGCCTGCTGGCTGGGTCAGAAAGTGTTTGGCCTGGATAAACAAACCAGTTGGTTAATTGGTGCCGGTAGCAGTATTTGCGGTGCTGCGGCGATTCTGGCAACCGAGCCGGTTGTGAAAGCAGAGGCCAGCAAAGTAACCGTAGCGGTCGCAACAGTGGTGATTTTCGGTACGCTTGCGATCTTCATTTATCCAATGATTTATCCATATGTCACACAATGGTTCACACCGGAAGCCTTTGGTATCTACACCGGTTCAACCATGCATGAAGTTGCACAAGTAGTGGCTGCGGGGCACGCAATCAGCCCTGAAACTGAAAATGCGGCAGTAATCGCAAAAATGCTACGCGTAATGATGCTGGCTCCATTCCTGATTTTCCTGGCAGCTCGCGTCAAACAACTGGCTCCGGCAGGCCAGGCGCAGAAAAGCAAAATCACCATTCCATGGTTTGCGGTGCTGTTTATTGTGGTTGCGATGTTTAACTCACTGCACTTACTGCCAGCTTTGGCGGTCAATGCGTTGATAACACTGGATACTTTCTTGCTAGCAATGGCGATGGCGGCTCTGGGTTTAACCACTCACTTTAGCGCGCTGAAAAAAGCTGGTGTACGCCCGCTGCTGATGGCTCTGGTGCTATTTATCTGGCTGATCGTTGGCGGTGGCGCAATTAACCTTGGTATCCATCACCTGATGGCATAAAGAGGTACGGAAAATTCCTCTCTAACCCGCTATCATTGTCCGTTTCCCGATAGCGGGTTTTGACAGGAGTAAGAATGATGAAGTTTATTGGCGCACATGTCAGTGCTGCAGGTGGTCTGGAAAATGCCGCAATTCGCGCGCACGAACTCGAAGCCACTGCTTTTGCCCTGTTCACCAAAAACCAACGCCAGTGGCGTGCAGCTCCGCTCACTGACGAAGTTATCAGCAATTTCAAACGAGCCTGTGAAAAGTATCATTACGGGCCGGGACAAATCCTTCCTCACGACAGCTATCTCATTAACCTTGGCCATCCGGTTGAAGAAGCGCTGGAAAAATCTCGCGAAGCCTTTATTGATGAGATGGAACGCTGCATGCAGTTGGGTTTGACGCTGCTGAACTTCCACCCAGGCAGCCACCTGATGCAAATCCCTGAAGAAGAGTGCCTTGCACGCATTGCTCAGTCGATAAACATCGCGCTGGATAAAACCGAAGGCGTGACTGCGGTGATTGAAAATACAGCGGGCCAGGGCAGCAATCTCGGTTTTCGTTTCGAGCATTTGGCCGCAATTATTGATGGTGTAGAAGACAAATCCCGAGTCGGCGTGTGTATTGATACCTGCCACGCCTTTGCAGCGGGGTATGACCTGCGCACCGAAGAAGACTGCGAAAATACCTTCGCTGAATTCGAGAGAATTGTTGGGTTCGAGTATTTATGTGGCATGCACCTTAACGACGCGAAAAGTGCTTTTGGGAGCCGTGTCGACCGCCATAACAGTCTGGGTGAAGGCAATATTGGCCACACGCCGTTTGCCTGGATCATGCGTGATAACCGTTTCGATGGGATTCCGCTAATTCTGGAGACGACGAACCCGGATATCTGGGCTGAAGAGATAGCCTGGTTGAAAGCTCAACAAACTGAAAAGGCCGTGGCGTAACAATCAACAGCCTCAGCATGCTGTAACGGCACACATCATAAATCCTGAAAGCGCGCCAGCGATCACTGGCGCGCATTGATATCAGGCAAGACCAATAAAGAAACCTGCGATAGTGGCACTCATCAAGTTAGAGAGTGTAGCCGCAGCCAGTGCCCTGATTCCCAGTTGAGCGATTTCTGACGCACGTTGCGGCGCAACGGCTGAAAACGCACCGACCACCACGCCGATAGAACCGAAGTTTGCAAATCCGCACAGCGCGAAGGAAATGATCGCGATGGTTTTCACATCCAATGTGCTCCCGGTTTGCAGATACGGAGAGAAATGGAGGTACGCAACAAATTCGTTAATCGCCAGCTTTTGGCCAATCAGGCTTCCTGCCAGCGTCGCGTCACTCCAGTCCACCCCCATTAACCATGCCAGTGGAGCAAGAAGATAACCAAAGATTCCTTCAAGGGTGGCGTGGCCATACCCAAACCAACCTCCAACACCGCCTATGACGCCATTAATCAGCGCGATAATAGCGACGAATGCCATCACCACAGTCGCCACACCGGCTGCGATTTTCAGTCCCGTCATCGCCCCACTTGCTGCCGCTTCAATAATACTTTTTGACGGTGTTTCGGTGAATGACAGATTCTCAAAGGTAACCTGTGTTTCTTCCGTGGCCGGGCTTAACATTCGCGCAAATAGAATCCCGCCGGGGATAGCCATCAGTGAAGCTGCAAGCAGATAATCAACTGGCACGCCTAATCCGGCGTATCCAATCATCGTTGAGCCTGCAATAGAGGCCATCCCACTACAAATTGCAGTAAACAGTTCATTGCGATTAAGACGATCAATAAAGGGTTTTACTATCGCGGGGATTTCATTCTGCCCAAGAAAAATAGTCGTGACAGCAACGAAGGATTCAATTTTGCTGATGTTCAATGCTTTCTGGAATATACCGCCAAGAATGCGAATCAACACTCCCATCACGCCAACGTAATAAAGCAGGCTTACTAACGCCGTAATAAAAATAATTGCTGGCAGCACCCGAAAGGCAAATACAAATCCAGCACCATCAAATACCTGATCCATTTTTGGCCCCACCAATGAACCAAAAATAAATGCGCTTCCAGCATCACTGTAGGTCATCACTTTATGTACCCCCAGCGCAGCTTGTTCCGCCAGCCATTTTCCCGGTGGGAAATAGAGCATGACGCCACCGATTGCGATTTGTAACACCAGCGCGGCCCCTACAGTACGTAGACTAATGCGCTTTTTATTTACCGACAGCACAAAAGCAATCGCCAGTAATACCGCCATTCCCAGAACACTTCTCATTACATCCATAATGATTTCCACCAAGCCAGGTCTGAACTCGTAACGGGCGACCGCTGACTGCCCATCAAGTTTGAGCAGGCATGCGCAGCTTTCCAGGTTTGCCGCGCATGCGTAGATGTGGGATTAGATATACTTGCGCACACACTCTTCTACTAAATCCCAGAACCAGTCGGTATCGATGCTAATACCCACTTTAACGTTCGCTGGTTTTCCAAGAACACTCAGTTCATCGCAGACTGTGCGGCCATAACACGGACCACGGTTCACATCGACTTCGACATACATATCTTGTGTTTTGATACCCTGAGGATTAATGAGATAGCCGATGCAGGTCGCATCATGCACCGGCCCGCCCGCCAGACCGTAGTTTTCGTATTGCGTTTTGAGAGTAAAGTTCATGATGTCGCTGAACAACTGACCGGCAGGGCCACCTGCTTTTTCCATGCGGGCGATGACATCAGCGGTACAGACGGTTTGGTTAGTCAAATCCAATCCCATCATTACCAGCGGCACGCCAGAGGTGAAGACGACGCGAGCCGCTTCGGGGTCTGCGAAAATATTGAACTCTGCCGATGGCGTAAAGTTACCCGTGCCGTATGCTCCGCCCATCAACACAATCTCACGGATTTTTGGCAAGATTGCAGGCTGCATCCGCATTGCTACTGCAATGTTGGTCAACGGCCCGACAGGAACCAGCGTAATTTCACCGTCGCTTGCCATCAGCGTATCGATAATATATTTAACTGCATGAGTACTTTCCGCTTTACGGGTTAGCGGTGCAAATACCGGGCCGTCCAGACCAGATTCTCCATGAATATTATCCGCTACAATTTGCTTTCTCATAATTGGCTGCGGCATCCCGGCATAAACGGGGACATTAATATTAAGTTGCTGGCAGACATTCAACCCGTTAACTAATGTTTTATCCAGAGTCTGGTTCCCGGCGACAATAGTTATACCAAGTAAATCTATCGTCGGGTATTTCGCAGCCATCATTATAGCAATCGCATCATCATGACCTGGATCGCAATCCAGAATAATCTTTCTCTTTTCCATATCTTATTTCCCCTGTTCACTGTTACGTTATTTTCGTCTTATCAACGATGATTAGGTCAGGTCGATGATTGAATCATAACGACAGAAAACGTATGCTGAATATGAGAAATCTCATACCGGAAAACTATTATGAAAGAAATCCAAAATGACGATCTCAGGCAGCAATTGATTAGCCATTCTGGTTATACAGAGAGCTTCTCAGTTGATGTCACACGTGATACCCGTTTGCTTCATATTGCTGCCGGAGACTACATTGTACGGGAGGGAAATCAGCCAGGATACCTGTTCTATCTGGCTCGCGGACGAGCCAAGCTCTATGCCACATTACCCAATGGGCGGGTATCGTTGATTGATTTTTTTGGCGCACCCTGTTTTATTGGTGAAATTGAATTAGTCGATGTTGATCACGAACCGCGAGCCGTCCAGGCCATTGAAGAGTGCTGGTGCCTGGCGTTGCCGATGAAGCAATATCGGCCACAATTATTAAAGGATGCGACCTTCCTCCGCAAACTTTGTGTAGAACTCAGCCATAAGAATTACCGAAATATTGTCGCCCTTACCCAAAACCAATCTTTCCCACTGGTCAACCGACTGGCGGCATTTATTTTACTGACTCAGCATAGTGATCTGTATAACGAAAAACATACGCAGGCTGCGGAATATATGGGGGTCAGTTATCGTCACTTGTTATTTGTGATTGCGCAATTTACGCGAGATGGTTTGCTGTTAAAACAAAAAATGGGCTATGGCATTAAAGATAAGAAGAGATTAATGGCGCTGGCGCTAGAGATGGACCCAGATAATAACTTTACTAGTTTATTACATTAAATAAGTAAAAAGGGCAGAGAAATCTCTGCCCTAAATATACACATTTACTTATGCAGCTTTTGCGACAACTTCTGCTTCCGGACGTTTCAGGAAGGCATAAGACAAACCTGCCAACAACGTCCCCACGACTATCGCAATCAGGTAACCCACAACCGGGGTAATCGCACCTGGGATTAACAGAACAAACAAGCCGCCATGTGGAGCCATCAATTTAGCACCGACTGCCATAGAGATTGCGCCAGTTACCGCGCCGCCAACGATACAGCACGGCAGCACACGCATTGGGTCGCGAGCAGCAAACGGGATAGCCCCTTCGGTGATAAAGCACAGACCCAGAACCATCGCTGCTTTGCCGCCTTCCTGCTGAGCTTTGTCGAATTTACGACGCGCAATAAATGTTGCCAGACCCATCGCCAACGGTGGCACCATACCTGCAGCCATAATGGCGGCCATCGGTGCGTAAGTTTGGGTGCTGAGTAACCCGACACCAAATGCGTAAGCCGCTTTGTTAACCGGCCCACCCATATCAGTACACATCATACCGCCAAGGATTGCGCCCAACAGTACCGCATTCGCAGTGCCCATAGTTTGCAGCCAGTGAGTCAGACCTTCGAGGATTTTCGAGACCGGCGTACCGATCAGATAAATCATCGCCAGACCCACAATCAGGCTTGAGAACAGTGGAATGATAAGGATTGGTTTTAATGCTTCCATGCTTGGTGGCAGTTTCAGCTTGGTGCTAATCATCTTAGCAACGTAGCCTGCGAGGAAGCCCGCAATAATCCCGCCGATAAAACCAGAACCGGTGCTAACGGCTAACATACCGCCGATAAGACCCGGCGTCAGGCCTGGTCGGTCAGCGATAGAAAACGCAATGTAACCCGCCAGAACCGGCACCATCAGCGCAAAGGCTGAACCACCACCGATTTGCATCAGTGCCGCAGCCAATGTACCTGGCTCTTTAAATGCTTCGATACCAAAAGCGAACGACAGCGCGATACATAGACCGCCCGCGACCACCATCGGTAGCATGAAGGAAACACCGGTTAACAGATGGCGATAAGCACCTACCGACTCTTTTTTTCCTTCATTCGCGCTGGCTGCACTCTGCCCTGTCGCTGTAAAAGGATTAGCCTCAACAACAGCTTTATCAAGCTCTTGTGCCGTTTTCTTCAGTGCCAGACCTGTTGAGGTGCGATACATCGGTTTTCCAGCAAATTTTGCCAGGTCAACTTCGATATCGGCCGCAACAATGACCAAATCGGCCTCAGCTACTTCTTCAGGGGTAATTGCATTACCTGCGCCAACCGAGCCGCGTGTTTCAACCTTTACCCACCAGCCACGTTTTTTCGCTTCGGTTTCAATGGCTTCAGCAGCCATAAAGGTATGCGCGACGCCGGTTGGGCAAGCTGTTACCGCAACAATGCGTTTTGGCCCTTTAGCCAGCTCGACCGGTGCAGCACTCGCTGGAGCGGTATAAGGTTTTGCTTTATCTTTCGCTTCACCTAAAAACAGTTCCGGGTGCTGAACTGCACGGTCAATATCACCCAGATATACCTTTTTGCCATTCAGCGAGCTATCGGCAGGAATAGCGGTTCCCACAACGATTGCCATTTCGGCATCGTTCGGATTGTCGATAATTTGCAAGCGCGCTTTTTGCGCGGCTGAACCCAGCAATGTTTTCGCGAGGTACGCACGGGCTTGCCCAAGACCTGGTTCGATAATCAGCAGCGTTTTCATAGTTCCTCTCCTGCTGTCAGTTAAATGGTTTCAGATCAACACGGGCCATCATAGCCGCCAGTTGAGTACGATCTGTAATTCCGACATTGCTCTGACTTACCGCCAGCGCAGCCACTGCCGTCGCTAAACGCAGGGTATGTTCGCTAGATTCACGCATTAACAGGCCGTAGATAAGCCCGCCGACCATAGAATCCCCCGCACCAACGGTACTGACGACTTCGCATACTGGCGGTTTCGCTATCCACTCACCCGATGCGTTAACCCAAAGTGCACCTTCGGCACCCAGAGAAATCACCACATGCGCAATTCCTTGCTCACGCAGCGCATGGGCTGCTTCAATCACATCTTTCATTTCTGGCAATTTGCGACCAGCCCAGATCTCCAGCTCGCGGCGGTTTGGTTTAACCAACCACGGTGCGGCTTTCAGACCTGCGACTAATGCTTCGCGGCTGCTGTCGAAAATGATGCATGGGCACTGGCTACGTAGACGCTTCATCCAGTCAGTGAAAGCATCAGGTGAAACGCCCGCAGGCAAGCTGCCACTAACACACACCATGTCAAACTGACCAAGCCAGCTCAGGGAATCAGCAACAAAACGCTCCCAATCTGCAGGCGTTACATCAAAGCCTGAGAAATTAAAGTCGGTAACTTCGCCATCTTTCTCAGTCAGTTTTACGTTGATGCGGGTGCGGCCTTGCACCACCTGAAAACGGTTGGCAATACCCAACTCGCTGAACAGTTGCTGAAAACCATCCTGGTTATCTTTTCCCAGGAATCCACCTACCGTGACATCGATGCCAAGGTCTTTAAGAACTTTAGCAACGTTAATCCCTTTACCGGCGGCATGCAGACCCGTAGTGCGCACGAGGTTAACTTCACCACGTTCAACTTCAGGGGTGTAACCGACCAGGTCGTAAGCCGGGTTTAACGTAATTGTTGCGACACGACGACTCATGCTGCCCCCTCACCAAGACCGGCAGCAACCGCTTCACCAATGGCTTTCAGCGCAAGTTCAGCATCCTCACCTACGGCCGTAAAGCGCAGGTGGTGGCCTTTTTTCACGCCCAGAGCGACGACTTTCATCAGGCTGCGACCATTGGCTGGCTTCCCGGTTCCATCAAGGTTTGTCACGGTAATCTCGCTATTAAATTGTTTAATGGTATTCACCAGCACCGTACCAGGACGGGCGTGTAGACCATGTTCATTGCGAATCTGGAAATCTGCACTCAGGCTATTTTGTTCAGCTGGAACATCAGTGGTCAGCAGCGTCAGCAACCCAGGTGCATCTGCGTTCAGCAAACGGTCAGCATTGTTGTTTATTAACATATCGCTCAGGCGATTGAGAACTTGTAAGGGTTGGTCGTCGGCCACTGCAACCGTCATCAACAGCGATACCGGTTGGCCGTCTGCTTCAAAAACTGATGCTGGGCGGCTGATTGCCACAGCACTCGCGAGGTTGCCTTCGGTGCTGTCGTTAAGCCAGATGCCCTGTCCAAGATAGAGTGGTTTGCTGGAAACTACGTGGCTTACAAAAGCAGAGTTGGCAGCACCCGCCTGTTTAATGCGACCGGCATTTAATGCCTGAAGCGTCATCAGGTCGGTGGCGGTAACATCTAACGCCAATAATGAGTTATCAAACAGCAAAGATGCAGATTGTTTTTCGCCCATCAGCAATGCGCGAAGCTCTTCTGCTGAAGTCGCGGTTTTGAGCTGTTCAGCAACTTCGTCATCACTGAGCACATGTGTCAGCTGACGCAGTAAACCAAGGTGTTCGTCAGAACGAGCTGCAATGCCAATCACAACGTAAGCTTTCTGGCCCTCACCCCATTCAATTCCTTGTGGAAACTGGAACACCTTAACGCCGGTTTTCAGTACCAAATCGCGGGTATCAGTAGTGCCATGTGGGATAGCAATACCGTTACCTAAGTAAGTGGAGGTTTGCAGCTCGCGAGCCAGCATACCTTCTACATAGCCAATACTGACATTGCCTGCCTGCGCGAGCGCAGTAGCAACCAGACGTATGGCTTCTTCTTTATTTCCGGCACTAACGCCCGGATGAATATCCTGCACAGATAACTGGAACATGGTTCTCCTCTCCTGCTGAATTGAAACGATTCAGCTGCAATGAGAAAAAATGCGCCATCCCACTCCTGAAACTAAATAAGACGACGCTGAAACGTTTCAAGTAGTGTGGAGATCCTCCGCGATTCAGGCAAGATATGTTGTATTTTCGTTACCAGAATTTAGAGGTTACGCACATTTCCACTCCCATCTAAGCCGAAAAAGTGAGCAGTGTCACGGTACGTTCAGCACACAATTTATAAGCATCAGCTTTTGCTGAACATAGCCAGGAACAGCGTTTTATCTTTTCGTGTCGCTTTTGATTTGAACAACTGTTTATTTCCAGGCAAGGCGCGTAAACTCCGCGCGTTCATTGACCAGCCGACACTGAGAGCATGCAAAACTCCCCCATAGCAGCAACACGCAAGCCCCTTGACTTAACTTCTTCAGCCTTTTTGATTGTAGCTTTTTTAACCGGAATTGCGGGGGCATTACAAACCCCAACGCTGAGCCTGTTTTTGACGGAAGAAGTCCATGTTCGTCCTGCGATGGTGGGTTTCTTTTTCACCGGTAGCGCCATCATCGGTATTTTGGTCAGCCAGTTTCTTGCGGGGCGTTCTGATAGGAAAGGCGATCGCAAATCGCTTATTTTTGTTTGCTGCTTGTTGGGTGCATTAGCCTGCGTGCTATTTGCCTGGAACCGTAACTATTTTGTGTTGCTGTTTGTCGGTGTTTTCCTCAGCAGCTTTGGCTCCACTGCCAACCCGCAGATGTTTGCCCTTGCACGCGAACACGCTGACCGTACGGGCCGTGAAGCGGTGATGTTTAGCTCTATTTTGCGTGCGCAGGTCTCCCTTGCATGGGTTATTGGCCCGCCTATCGCCTACGCGCTGGCTTTAGGTTTTGGTTTTACCACCATGTATCTGAGCGCGGCCTTCGCATTTGTGGTTTGCAGCGTGATGGTACGGATGCTCCTGCCATCAATGCGTAAAGAGGTGGTAACTAAATCCACCACGCTTGAAGCTCCGCGCCGTAACCGTCGTGATGCCCTACTGCTATTCGTCGCCTGCACCATGATGTGGGGCTGTAACAGTCTCTACATTATTAATATGCCCCTTTACATCATTAATGAATTACATCTGCCGGAGAAGCTAGCGGGAGTGATGATGGGGACAGCAGCCGGGCTTGAGATCCCAACAATGCTTATCGCAGGCTATTACGCCAAACGTTTTGGTAAGCGTTTTCTAATGCGTATTGCGGGGGGCGCAGGTCTGCTGTTCTATATTGGTATGTTGACGTTACATAACGAATTCATGCTGCTGGGCCTGCAACTGCTGAACGCTATTTTCATCGGCATTCTGGCGGGTATTGGGATGTTGTATTTTCAGGATTTAATGCCAGGACAGGCGGGAGCGGCTACCACGCTATATACCAATACGACGCGTGTCGGTTGGATTATTGCAGGCTCGATGGCCGGTGTAGTTGCAGAAATCTGGAACTACCACACGGTGTTTTATATCGCGCTGGGAATGATAGCCATCACCGCTTATTGCATGGTGAAAATTAAAGATATCTAGGGCGCAGTCGCAGCTTCCAGATAGATCAGGTAATCCATGGCCTGCTTGCGCGTTGTACCGCACATTTCCCGCGACGGTTGCAAGTTTGCGCAAACCTTTGGTCTTAGTGGTGAAAGAAAGATTTTACAGCGCATATCTGCGCCAAGCTGAACACATGGAGTATCAGCGGGCTTGCCATCTGGCATGCCAGGAATAGGACTTGATACAGAAGGCGCGGTACAACACGCGCCGCAATCGGGACGACAGTCCATCAACAATACTCCAGTGGGCTGACAAGGATCAGGACTCTAGCAGTAGCAGTGCGGCTTTACTACGTAGATTTATGCACTATCTGCAATGAAATCCGCTTGCCTGAAAGACGCCTCCCGAGTAATTTGACGCAATATTTTCGCTCCTCAATTTTTTACAGGAAACACCGATGCCAAGAGCTAATGAAATCAAAAAGGGTATGGTACTTAATTACAACGGCAAGCTGCTGATTGTTAAAGATATCGATATCCAGGCACCTAGCGCCCGTGGCGCAGCAACGCTTTATAAAATGCGTTTTTCTGATGTCCGTACTGGCCAGAAAGTTGAAGAGCGCTTCAAAGGTGATGATATTGTCGACACCATCACTCTGACCCGCCGTTACGTTGACTTCTCTTATATTGATGGCAACGAATACGTGTTCATGGATAAAGAAGATTACACCCCGTATATCTTCACCAAAGACCAAATTGAAGAAGAGCTGCAATTCATTCCAGAAGGTGGAATGCCGGACATGCAGGTTCTGACCTGGGATGGCCAATTGCTGGCGCTTGAACTGCCACAAACCGTGGATCTGGAAATTGTTGAAACCGCACCTGGCATTAAAGGCGCGTCAGCAAGCTCCCGTACTAAGCCTGCAACAATGTCGACTGGCCTGGTCATTCAGGTTCCTGAATATATGGTGACTGGTGAGAAGATCCGCATCCATATCGCAGAAAAGCGTTCTATGGGTCGTGCAGACTAATTTGTAGTCATGTCGGATGGCGCAGGCTTATCCGACCTACGAAAAGCAGTTGTATGGCGGATAAGCGATAGCGTCATCCACCAAAAAACTGCATAAAAAAACGCGCCAGAAGGCGTAATGCCGGTCACTTAAGGTGACCGGCATTGTTTTTTAAGGGATATTTCGACCTTTTTTCTCTCACTTCCCTTGCATATTCACGCTCACGCCTCGAGGGGAGTTTTAGCATCGCTGCGTTGCTGTA
>NZ_JAJSOU010000027.1:0-33146 GCF_021282405.1 Buttiauxella cochleicola | reverse complement strand
ACTCAGAAGTGAAACGCCGTAGCGCCGATGGTAGTGTGGGGTCTCCCCATGCGAGAGTAGGGAACTGCCAGGCTCCAAATAAACAAACAAGCCTCATGCGAAAGCATGGGGCTTTTTTGTGCTTGCTTAAGTGGACAACATTGTCGGGAGTAATGTTGCACGTCGCTTGCGACGGCCCCGGAGGGGTGAGTATCAGGATGATACGAATACAAGCCCTGTACTGATGTTCAGGGTTTTTTGCTGTCTGCGATTTATGAAATCACCCTTCATGTTCCCCTCTTATCAAGCCAACCCCCACCATATAAGGTAAACTAACCGGGTTTAAACTCAGGAAAGATACCCAACATGAGCACTTCTCTTAAACCTTTCAATACATTCGGTATTCAGGCTAATGCTTCACGCATTGTCATTGCTGAAACCGTGCAACAATTAAAGGATGCCTGGAGTGAAGCAATGGCAGCAAATATGCCAGTGTTGATTCTGGGCGAGGGGAGTAACGTTCTCTTTCTTGAGGATTATTCCGGCACGGTAATTATCAACCGTATTTCAGGTATAGAAGTGACGGAAGAAAATGATGCGTGGTATCTGCATGTGGGTGCAGGTGAAAACTGGCATCATCTGGTTGAAAATACCTTACAGCAAGGAATGCCCGGGCTTGAAAACCTGGCTTTAATTCCGGGATGCGCTGGATCTTCACCAATTCAAAATATTGGCGCGTATGGTGTTGAGCTTAAAAACGTCTGCCATTACGTTGATTGCGTTGATTTAATCAGCGGTGAGATGCATCGCCTGGATAATTCACAGTGCCAGTTTAGCTATCGTGACAGTATTTTTAAGCATGAATATCAGAACCACTATGCAATCATTGCCGTGGGATTACGTTTGCCAAAACAATGGCAGCCAGTATTAAGCTATGGTGACTTAGCCCGTCTTGATGCTGGAAATGTCACGCCTCAGGAAGTATTTGATGCAGTTTGCCATATGCGTATGACAAAGCTTCCGGATCCACGTGTTAATGGCAATGCGGGGAGCTTTTTCAAGAATCCAGTCGTTGATGCCGAACAGGCTGCTGTACTACTTGCGGCCTTCACTAACATTCCACACTATCCTCAGCCTGATGGGTCAATAAAACTGGCGGCAGGTTGGTTGATCGATCAATGCCAACTGAAAGGCTACAAGGTAGGTGGTGCGACAGTGCATCAACAACAAGCTTTGGTACTGATAAATGAGAGTGGGGCTTCAAGTCTGGATGTTGTCGATCTTGCACATCATATTCGTCAGTGTGTCGGGGAGAAATTTAATGTGTGGCTGGAACCAGAAGTCCGTTTCATCGGCACATGTGGTGAAGTTAGTGCAGTGGAGACAATTGCATGAAAGATAATACAGTCCCACTCACGCTGATTAGTATCCTGGCCGATGGTGAATTTCACTCTGGTGAGCAACTCGGTGAGCAGCTCGGTATGAGTCGTGCGGCCATAAATAAGCACATTCAAACTCTAAGAGACTGGGGAGTGGATGTTTTTACCGTCCCAGGGAAAGGCTATAGCCTCCCGGACCCTATCCAGTTACTGAATGAAGAGCTGATAAAATCGCAAATTGAAACAGGCTCAGTTGCGGTATTACCTGTCATTGATTCGACTAACCAATATTTACTCGATCGTATTGAATCACTTCAGTCTGGTGATGCATGCATTGCTGAATATCAGCAAGCCGGTCGAGGGCGTCGTGGTCGGCAGTGGTTTTCTCCATTTGGTGCAAATCTTTATCTTTCAATGTTCTGGCGACTCGAACAAGGTCCAGCAGCTGCGGTGGGTCTAAGTCTTGTCATCGGGATTGTGATGGCTGAAGTGTTGCGTGAATTAGGTGCTGAAAATGTCAGAGTTAAGTGGCCAAATGATCTATATCTCAATGATCGCAAGCTTGCCGGCATTCTTGTTGAGTTAACTGGGAAAACAGGTGATGCGGCACAAATTGTTATCGGCGCAGGTATCAATCTTGCGATGCGTAATGTGGCCACTGACGTGATTAATCAAAGCTGGATTAATCTCCAGGAAGCTGGGATTAATATAGATCGCAATGCATTAGCCATCAGAATAATAAAAGAACTACGTAAGGCATTATATTTATTCGAAGACGAAGGTTTAATACCATTCCTTCCACGTTGGGAATTGCTCGATAATTTTATTAATCGCCAGGTGAGGTTAATTATTGGTGAAAAAGAAATTCATGGCATCTCACGAGGAATTAATGAACAAGGCGGCTTGCTGTTAGAACAAGATGGCGTTATTAAACCTTGGGTTGGTGGAGAGATATCACTGCGCGGGATAACTTAATGATAATGGGGGATTAAATCCCCCGTTATCTATTTTCTGAGTCTTACACAGTCCACTTCATGATTTGCACTTTTCGTCATGATTAAGCTGGCACGCTCACGGGTGGGTAGAATATTTTCTTTTAAATTCAGCCAGTTGATCTCTTTCCAAAGTTGCAGTGCAACATTCACAGCTTCATCTTCTGGAAGTTTCGCGTAACTATGAAAATAAGAGTCCGGATCGGTAAATGCACCCTCACGGAATTTCAGGAACCGCGTGATATACCAATCTTGCAGTAGATCTTCGGGGGCATCGACATATATAGAGAAATCAACAAAATCTGATACAAATACATGATGCGGATCGTGGGGGTAATCCATACCACTCTGCAAAACATTTAATCCTTCAAGAATTAAAATATCAGGCTGAGCAACCGTTTTATCACCATCAGGTATGACATCATAAATAAGGTGAGAGTAAACCGGAGCCGTCACATTCGGCACCCCTGATTTAATATCAGAAACAAATTTCACCAAACGATGCATATCATAGGATTGCGGGAATCCTTTTTTCTTCATCAGATTGCGTTCTTTCAACACATTATTCGGATGTAGAAACCCATCAGTAGTAATCAACTCTACGCTGCGATGTTCAGGCCAGCGGCTAAGTAAGGCTTGTAACACGCGAGCAGTTGTACTTTTACCTACAGCGACACTGCCGGCAATACTAATGACGTAGGGAATACGCTGTCCATTAGTGCCCAAAAATTGCTCTAATACAGCCTGTCGGCGCAGGTTTGAACTGATATAAAAATTCAATAGGCGTGAGAGTGGCAGATAAATTTCAGCCACTTCTTCTAACGAGAGGTCCTCATTGATACCTTTCAACCGGGCGATTTCACCTTCGGTCAGTGTCATCGGTACTGAGTCGCGCAAGGCTGCCCACTGGTTGCGGTTGAACTGCATATAAGGAGTCGTCAACATTTGCTCTTTATTACTCATAAGCATGCTTCTGCCTGTAATTCAGGACAAAAATGAACGTAGTACGCAGACTGAGAAAAGGGGACTCATCTCAGGTAATCAAAGGCGTGCAACGTATATTACTTTTCACAATGGGCAGGAGGGTAACACCAGATGAGGGATAATAATAAGAAAAAAAGAAAGTGGTGATGCATTGAGAGGACAGCATCACGTTGCAGCTCGGTGTTGATTCGTAATGCACCGTATAAATGCTTAATGAAGAATAAGAGTTTGCGGCTGATAATGCGGGGCTGACATTGCAATCAAGTAATGAAGGTGTCTAAAAGCAGTAGTTAGGGAGTGAAGTCATCCTTCCAAAGTAAATGAAGAGAGATTAGTGCAGTGGCAGAGTATTAAAAGAAGGTGCTTTGTAAGCAAAGCATGTAGTAGAAGAGCACAATAACTCTATTTTGTATAAATCATTACGGTCCTTGATGTACAAAATCAGCCCGAAATGCCGTTTAATTCATCATTTTTACGAGCTATCGCGCAAAATATAAGCGGTAGTGCATTTTCTTTAATTTTTTTGTTGCATCAAGGCGCCGGTCTTCCTAGAATGCGCGCTACTTGATGCCGACTTAGCTCAGTAGGTAGAGCAACTGACTTGTAATCAGTAGGTCACCAGTTCGATTCCGGTAGTCGGCACCATCAAGTGCTTGGTGGGGTTCCCGAGCGGCCAAAGGGAGCAGACTGTAAATCTGCCGTCATCGACTTCGAAGGTTCGAATCCTTCCCCCACCACCATTTTCAGGCCGCGCTATGCGCAGCCCGAGGCGACGAGATCCAACTAGTCGTCTCGAATACTGAGGAGCCTCTCCTCAGGTTCTATACAGAATTCAAGCAGGTAGCCGAGTTCCAGAGATGCGGGCATCGTATAATGGCTATTACCTCAGCCTTCCAAGCTGATGATGTGGGTTCGATTCCCACTGCCCGCTCCAGATGTGCTGATATAGCTCAGTTGGTAGAGCGCACCCTTGGTAAGGGTGAGGTCGGCAGTTCGAATCTGCCTATCAGCACCACCTCCTTTATCCTCCCTGTTTCTCTTCTGTTAATGAATTCAACAAATTCAGGCTTTCGCCTGGTTGATGTGGTGATATCACCGATTTATCCGTGTCTTAGAGGGACAATCGATGTCTAAAGAAAAATTTGAACGTACAAAACCGCACGTCAACGTCGGTACTATCGGCCACGTTGACCATGGTAAAACCACTCTGACTGCAGCAATCACTACCGTTCTGGCTAAAACCTACGGTGGTTCTGCTCGTGCTTTCGACCAGATCGATAACGCACCAGAAGAAAAAGCTCGTGGTATCACCATCAACACTTCCCACGTTGAATATGACACCCCGACTCGCCACTACGCGCACGTTGACTGCCCAGGGCACGCCGACTACGTTAAAAACATGATCACCGGTGCTGCTCAGATGGACGGCGCTATCCTGGTTGTTGCTGCGACTGATGGCCCAATGCCACAGACTCGTGAGCACATCCTGCTGGGTCGTCAGGTTGGCGTTCCTTACATCATCGTGTTCCTGAACAAATGCGACATGGTTGATGATGAAGAGCTGCTGGAACTGGTAGAAATGGAAGTTCGTGAACTTCTGTCTATGTACGACTTCCCAGGCGACGATACTCCAATCGTACGTGGTTCAGCGCTGAAAGCACTGGAAGGCGACGCGGATTACGAAGCTAAAATCATCGAACTGGCTGGCTACCTGGATACCTATATCCCAGAACCAGAACGTGCTATCGACAAGCCGTTCCTGCTGCCAATCGAAGACGTATTCTCCATCTCCGGCCGTGGTACTGTTGTTACCGGTCGTGTAGAGCGCGGTATCGTTAAAGTTGGTGAAGAAGTTGAAATCGTTGGTATCAAAGATACCGTGAAATCAACCTGTACCGGCGTTGAAATGTTCCGCAAACTGCTGGACGAAGGCCGTGCTGGTGAGAACGTTGGTGTTCTTCTGCGTGGTATTAAACGTGAAGATATCGAACGTGGTCAGGTACTGGCTAAGCCAGGCTCTATCAAGCCACATACTCAGTTCGAGTCAGAAGTTTATATCCTGTCCAAAGACGAAGGCGGCCGTCATACTCCGTTCTTCAAAGGCTACCGTCCACAGTTCTACTTCCGTACAACTGACGTGACTGGCACCATCGAACTGCCAGAAGGCGTTGAGATGGTAATGCCGGGCGACAACATCAAAATGGTTGTTACCCTGATCCACCCAATCGCGATGGACGACGGTCTGCGTTTCGCAATCCGTGAAGGCGGCCGTACTGTAGGCGCGGGCGTTGTTGCTAAAGTTATCGCTTAATCGCTGATAACATTTGACGCAACACGCATGAAAAGGGCATCATTTGATGCCCTTTTTGCACGCTCTCTGTCCAGAACCTGGCTCATCAGTGATTTTTTACTCATAATCATTGCTGAGACAGGCTCTGAAGATAGCGTTATACCGAATAGTGCCTGAAAAGAGCCATTCGGTCTGGTTTTGCCTCGCGTATGCGGGGCAAAAATGTTTGTCTGAATTATTGTGACGGGTTGGTTTATGAGTGCGAATACCGAAGCTCAAGGAAGCGGGCGCGGCCTGGAAGCGATGAAGTGGCTGGCAGTTGCTGCTCTGCTGATTGCGGCGATCGTGGGCAACTACATTTATCGTGATGTATCTCTGCCTCTGCGTGCCCTGGCAGTGGTTGTTCTGATTGCTGCAGCGGGTGGTGTCGCGCTGTTAACGACGAAAGGCAAAGCAACAGTTGCTTTCGCCCGCGAAGCGAGAACCGAAGTTCGTAAAGTGATTTGGCCAACTCGCCAGGAGACTTTACACACCACCTTAATCGTGGCAGCAGTTACAGCTGTAATGTCACTGATTCTGTGGGGGCTGGATGGTATTCTCGTCCGCCTGGTTTCTTTTATTACTGGCCTGAGGTTCTGAGATGTCTGAAGCCCCTAAAATGCGCTGGTACGTCGTTCAGGCGTTTTCCGGTTTTGAAGGCCGCGTAGCAACATCGCTGCGTGAGCATATCAAATTGCACAACATGGAAGAGTTGTTTGGTGAAGTCATGGTCCCGACCGAAGAAGTGGTCGAAATCCGTGGTGGCCAACGTCGCAAAAGCGAACGTAAATTCTTCCCGGGCTATGTTCTGGTCCAGATGGTTATGAATGACGCGAGCTGGCACTTAGTGCGTAGCGTTCCGCGCGTGATGGGTTTCATTGGCGGTACTTCTGACCGTCCTGCACCAATCAGTGACAAAGAAGTTGATGCGATTATGAACCGCCTGCAGCAGGTTGGTGATAAGCCGCGTCCGAAAACGCTGTTTGAACCAGGCGAGATGGTACGTGTCAGCGATGGTCCATTTGCTGACTTTAACGGTGTAGTTGAAGAAGTAGATTACGAAAAGAGCCGCTTGAAGGTTTCTGTATCTATCTTCGGTCGTGCTACACCGGTTGAGCTTGATTTTGCTCAAGTAGAGAAAGCCTAGTAATTAGGTTATACCCAAAATAATTCGAGTTGCAGGAAGGCGGCGACGCAGTGAATCTCCAGGAGCTTACTTGAGTAAGTGACTGGGGTGAGCGAAGAAAGCCAACGCACATGCAACTTGAAGTATGACGGATATAAAAGCAGCGATTAATCGTTGCACAGGGCGCGAGATTGGAATACAATTTCGCGCCTTTTGTTTTTATGCGTCTTGTGCGCGTAGAACGAATTATTCACGGGGAGCCTTCATTGTTTAAGGCGCTATAACCCACTAGAGGAAATTAAGATGGCTAAGAAAGTACAAGCCTACGTCAAGTTGCAAGTTGCAGCTGGTATGGCGAACCCAAGTCCACCAGTTGGTCCAGCTCTGGGTCAGCAAGGTGTTAACATCATGGAATTCTGTAAAGCGTTTAACGCCAAAACTGAATCCATGGAGAAAGGTCTGCCAATTCCGGTTGTTATTACCGTTTATGCTGACCGTTCTTTCACTTTCGTTACTAAAACTCCACCGGCTGCTGTTCTGTTGAAGAAAGCTGCAGGTATCAAGTCTGGTTCCGGTAAGCCGAACAAAGACAAAGTGGGTAAAGTGACCCGTGCTCAGGTGCGTGAAATCGCAGAAACCAAAGCTGCGGACATGACTGGTTCTGACGTTGAAGCGATGACTCGCTCCATCGAAGGTACTGCTCGTTCCATGGGCCTGGTAGTGGAGGATTAAGAAATGGCTAAACTGACCAAGCGCATGCGCGTGATCCGTGACAAAGTTGATGCAACTAAACAGTATGACATCAACGAAGCCGTTGCTCTGCTCAAAGAGCTGGCCACTGCGAAATTCGTAGAAAGCGTTGACGTTGCTGTAAACCTCGGCATCGACGCTCGTAAATCTGACCAGAACGTACGTGGTGCAACTGTACTGCCGCACGGTACTGGCCGTTCAGTTCGCGTAGCCGTATTTGCCCAAGGCCCTAACGCTGAAGCAGCTAAAGCTGCTGGCGCTGAGCTGGTAGGTATGGAAGATCTGGCTGACCAGATCAAAAAAGGCGAAATGAACTTTGACGTTGTTATCGCATCTCCAGATGCAATGCGCGTTGTTGGCCAACTGGGCCAGGTTCTGGGTCCACGTGGCCTGATGCCTAACCCGAAAGTTGGTACTGTAACTCCTAACGTTGCTGAAGCGGTTAAGAACGCTAAAGCTGGTCAGGTTCGTTACCGTAACGACAAAAACGGCATCATTCACACCACCATCGGTAAAGTGGATTTTGACACTGACAAACTGAAAGAAAACCTGGAAGCTCTGCTGGTTGCGCTGAAAAAAGCTAAACCATCTCAAGCTAAAGGCGTTTTCATTAAGAAAGTTAGCCTGTCTACCACTATGGGTGCAGGTGTTGCGGTCGACCAATCTGGTCTGAGCGCAGTAGTGAACTAAGATTCACTGCTTTACGCGGGCGAAAGATTAGTCTAAAATCTTACGCCCGTTGCCTTGCAATGCAGGGCACAAAGAATTTTCGGTTGGAGCCTGGCCTTATCCAGGCCTCCGTCCAAGACCGCAGGTGTTTCGCAAGAGACTTAATTGCCTGCGTAGACGGTGACAGAACCTGAAGAATATTTTTGATAGTCTTTGGCTTGTTTCTGCTCACCGTATGTCGACGTTCATTATCGTTTTGGTAATGAATGAAGTGAGTTCCGGGGGAAACCCCGGCTAATATCCAGGAGCAAAGCTAATGGCTTTAAATCTTCAAGACAAACAAGCGATTGTTGCTGAAGTCAGCGAAGTAGCCAAAGGTGCGCTGTCTGCGGTTGTTGCGGATTCCCGTGGCGTGACCGTAGGTAAAATGACTGAACTGCGTAAAGCAGGTCGTGAAGCTGGCGTTTACATGCGTGTTGTTCGTAACACCTTGCTGCGCCGCGTTGTTGAAGGTACTCAGTTTGAGTGCCTGAAAGACACGTTTGTTGGTCCAACCTTGATTGCATATTCTATGGAACACCCGGGCGCAGCTGCTCGTCTGTTCAAAGAATTCGCTAAAGCGAATGCAAAATTCGAGGTTAAAGCTGCAGCCTTTGAAGGTGAGCTGATCCCGGCGGCCCAGATCGATCGCCTGGCAACTCTGCCAACTTACGAAGAAGCAATCGCACGCCTGATGGCAACCATGAAAGAAGCCTCTGCAGGCAAATTGGTTCGCACTCTGGCTGCTGTACGCGATCAGAAAGAAGCTGCTTAATAGCGCTTTCCTTTCTAACGCATCTGCTTACGTATAAACTTATTCTGATTTTCAGGAACAATTGTTATGTCTATCACTAAAGATCAAATCATTGAAGCAGTATCCGCTATGTCTGTAATGGACATTGTTGAACTGATTTCTGCAATGGAAGAAAAATTCGGTGTTTCCGCTGCTGCTGCTGTTGCAGGCCCTGCTGCTGCTGCTGAAGCTGTAGAAGAGAAAACTGAGTTCGACGTTATTCTGAAAGCTGCTGGCGCTAACAAAGTTGCCGTTATCAAAGCAGTACGTAGCGCAACTGGCCTGGGCTTGAAAGAAGCTAAAGACCTGGTTGAATCCGCTCCAGCTGCGCTGAAAGAAGGCGTGAGCAAAGATGACGCAGAATCTCTGAAGAAAACTCTGGAAGAAGCTGGCGCTGAAGTTGAAGTTAAATAAGCCAACCTTTCCGGTTGCAGCCTGAGAAATTAGGCTGATGGCTGGTGACTTTTTAGTCACCAGCCTTTTTGCGCTGTAGGGTACCAGTAGCGTTTCACACTGTTTGACTGCTGGTTTCCTTTCAATGTTTGTCTCTATCTACGCCTTAATATACTACGACTTTCTACACCGGGAGTTCCGGGGTAAAGCGTGGCGAAATGGTTTAAGAGTGATAGAAACAGGTATTGCGGAGAGTGTTCCACTTTCCGGTCCACAAAATAGTGTTGCACAAACTGTCCCCTTGTCGGGCAGATGGGTCGACTTGTCAGCGAGCTGAGGAACCCTAATGGTTTACTCCTATACCGAGAAAAAACGTATTCGTAAGGATTTTGGAAAACGTCCACAAGTTTTGGACATTCCTTATCTCCTTTCTATCCAGCTTGACTCGTTCCAGAAGTTTATCGAGCAAGATCCTGAAGGCCAGTACGGTCTGGAAGCAGCTTTCCGTTCCGTGTTCCCTATTGCAAGCTACAGCGGTAACTCTGAGCTGCAATATGTGAGCTATCGTCTGGGTGAGCCGGTATTTGACGTTAAAGAATGTCAGATCCGCGGCGTGACGTATTCCGCTCCCCTGCGCGTTAAACTGCGTCTGGTGATCTACGAGCGTGAAGCGCCGGAAGGCACCGTTAAAGATATTAAAGAACAAGAAGTTTACATGGGTGAAATTCCACTCATGACAGATAACGGCACCTTCGTTATTAACGGTACTGAGCGCGTTATCGTTTCTCAGTTACACCGTAGCCCAGGTGTGTTCTTTGATAGTGACAAAGGTAAAACCCACTCTTCTGGGAAGGTGCTGTATAACGCACGTATCATCCCTTACCGTGGTTCCTGGCTGGATTTCGAATTCGACCCGAAAGACAACTTGTTCGTACGTATTGACCGTCGCCGTAAATTACCAGCGACCATTATTCTGCGTGCGTTACAGTTCACCACTGAGCAGATTCTTGATCTGTTCTTTGAGAAAGTTAATTTCGAAATCCGTGACAACAAGCTGCAGATGGAATTGGTGCCAGAACGCCTTCGTGGTGAGACTGCATCCTTTGACATCGAAGCTGACGGCAAGATCTATGTCGAAAAAGGCCGCCGTATTACTGCGCGCCATATTCGTCAGCTGGAAAAAGACGATATCAAGCTTATCGAAGTTCCGGTTGAATACATTGCTGGTAAAGTTGCGGCTAAAGACTACGTTGATGCATCGACTGGCGAACTGATTTGCCCGGCGAACATGGAACTGTCTTTGGATCTGTTAGCTAAACTGAGCCAGTGTGGTCATAAGCGTATCGAAACGCTGTTTACCAACGACCTGGATCACGGTGCATACATTTCTGAGACCATCCGTGTCGACCCAACCAGCGATCGCCTGAGCGCGCTGGTTGAAATCTATCGCATGATGCGTCCTGGCGAGCCACCAACTCGCGAAGCAGCTGAAAACCTGTTCGAGAACCTGTTCTTCTCTGAAGACCGTTATGACTTGTCTGCGGTTGGTCGTATGAAGTTCAACCGTTCTCTGCTGCGTGATGAAATCGAAGGTTCAGGCATCCTGAGCAAAGACGACATCATCCAGGTTATGCGTAAGCTGATCGGTATTCGTAACGGTCAGGGCGAAGTGGATGATATCGACCACCTCGGCAACCGTCGTATCCGTTCCGTAGGCGAAATGGCGGAAAACCAATTCCGCGTTGGCCTGGTACGTGTAGAGCGTGCGGTTAAAGAGCGTCTGTCTTTGGGCGACCTCGATACCCTGATGCCTCAGGATATGATCAACGCCAAGCCTATCTCTGCTGCGGTCAAAGAGTTCTTCGGTTCCAGCCAGCTGTCTCAGTTCATGGACCAGAACAACCCGTTGTCTGAGATTACGCACAAGCGTCGTATCTCCGCACTTGGCCCGGGTGGTTTGACCCGTGAGCGTGCAGGCTTCGAAGTACGTGACGTACACCCAACCCACTACGGTCGTGTATGTCCAATCGAAACCCCTGAAGGTCCGAACATCGGTCTGATCAACTCCCTGTCTGTTTATGCACAGACTAACGAATACGGTTTCTTAGAAACTCCGTATCGTCGCGTTGTTGAAGGTGTTGTAACTGACGAAATCCATTACCTTTCTGCAATTGAAGAAGGTAACTACGTTATCGCTCAGGCTAACACCAATCTGGACGAAGAAGGCCGTTTCGTAGACGACCTGGTAACTTGCCGTAGCAAAGGCGAATCCAGCTTGTTCAGCAACGACCAGGTTGACTACATGGACGTTTCTACCCAACAGGTAGTTTCCGTCGGTGCGTCCCTGATCCCGTTCCTGGAACACGATGACGCCAACCGTGCATTGATGGGTGCGAACATGCAACGTCAGGCCGTTCCAACTCTGCGTGCTGATAAGCCGTTGGTTGGTACTGGCATGGAACGTGCTGTTGCCGTTGACTCCGGTGTTACTGCGGTTGCTAAACGTGGCGGTACTGTTCAGTACGTTGATGCGTCTCGTATCGTTATCAAAGTTAACGAAGACGAAATGCTGGCTGGTGAAGCTGGTATCGACATCTACAACCTGACCAAATACACCCGTTCGAACCAGAACACCTGCATCAACCAGATGCCATGTGTTTCTCTGGGCGAACCTGTTGAACGTGGCGATGTGTTGGCAGACGGTCCGTCTACTGACCTCGGTGAACTGGCTCTTGGCCAGAACATGCGCGTAGCGTTCATGCCGTGGAACGGTTACAACTTCGAAGACTCCATCCTCGTATCCGAGCGTGTTGTTCAGGAAGATCGTTTCACAACTATTCACATCCAGGAACTGGCATGTGTGTCTCGTGACACTAAGCTTGGGCCTGAAGAGATCACTGCAGACATCCCTAACGTGGGTGAAGCAGCTCTCTCCAAACTGGATGAATCCGGTATCGTTTATATCGGTGCTGAAGTGACCGGTGGTGACATTCTGGTTGGTAAGGTAACGCCTAAAGGTGAAACCCAGCTGACTCCAGAAGAGAAACTGCTGCGTGCAATCTTCGGTGAGAAAGCGTCTGACGTTAAAGACTCTTCTCTGCGCGTACCAAACGGTGTTTCCGGCACCATCATCGATGTGCAAGTCTTTACCCGCGATGGCGTGGAAAAAGACAAGCGCGCGCTGGAAATCGAAGAAATGCAACTGAAGCAGGCGAAGAAAGACCTGACTGAAGAACTGCAAATCTTTGAAGCTGGTTTGTTTGCTCGTATCCATGCTGTGCTGGTTGCTGGCGGTGTTGAAGCTGAGAAGCTCGACAAATTGCCACGCGATCGCTGGTTGGAACTGGGTCTGACTGACGAAGAGAAGCAAAACCAGCTCGAACAGCTGGCAGAGCAGTACGACGAGCTGAAGCACGAGTTTGAGAAGAAACTTGAAGCTAAGCGCCGCAAAATCACTCAGGGTGATGACTTGGCACCTGGCGTGCTGAAAATCGTTAAAGTGTATCTGGCCGTTAAACGTCAGATCCAACCTGGTGACAAGATGGCAGGTCGTCACGGGAACAAAGGTGTTATCTCCAAGATCAACCCGATCGAAGATATGCCTTACGATGAAAACGGCACGCCGGTAGACATCGTACTGAACCCGCTGGGCGTACCATCTCGTATGAACATCGGTCAGATTCTGGAAACCCACTTGGGTATGGCTGCTAAAGGCATCGGCGAGAAAATCAACGCTATGCTGAAGAAGCACGAAGAAGTTTCCAAGCTGCGCGAATTTATCCAGAAAGCATACGACCTGGGTTCAGATGTTCGTCAGAAAGTTGACTTGAACACCTTCACCGACGATGAAGTTCTGCGTCTGGCTGAGAACCTGAAAAAAGGTATGCCGATTGCTACTCCGGTATTCGACGGTGCAAAAGAGTCGGAAATCAAAGAGCTGTTGCAACTGGGTGGCCTGCCGACTTCCGGTCAGATCACTCTGTTTGATGGCCGTAGCGGTGAGCAGTTTGAGCGTCCAGTAACCGTAGGTTACATGTACATGCTGAAACTGAACCACTTGGTTGATGACAAAATGCATGCGCGTTCTACCGGTTCTTACAGCCTTGTTACTCAGCAGCCGTTGGGTGGTAAAGCTCAGTTCGGTGGTCAACGCTTCGGTGAGATGGAAGTGTGGGCACTGGAAGCATACGGTGCTGCTTATACCTTGCAAGAAATGCTGACTGTTAAGTCTGATGACGTTAATGGCCGTACCAAGATGTATAAAAACATCGTGGATGGTAACCATCAGATGGAACCAGGCATGCCGGAATCCTTCAACGTACTGTTGAAAGAAATCCGTTCGCTGGGTATTAACATCGAGCTGGAAGGCGAGTAATCACTCGTATCTGCTGTACTGGTTACAGGATGTCCGGGTCACACCGGACGTCTCTGAGAAGTCTCACTCCGACGGGAGCTAATCCGTGAAAGACTTACTTAAGTTTCTGAAAGCGCAAACTAAGACCGAAGAGTTTGATGCGATCAAAATTGCTCTGGCATCGCCAGACATGATCCGTTCTTGGTCGTTCGGCGAAGTTAAAAAGCCGGAAACCATTAACTATCGTACGTTCAAACCAGAACGTGACGGTCTGTTCTGTGCTCGTATTTTTGGGCCAGTAAAAGACTATGAGTGCCTGTGCGGTAAGTACAAGCGCCTGAAACACCGTGGTGTTATTTGTGAGAAGTGTGGCGTTGAAGTTACCCAAACTAAAGTGCGCCGTGAGCGCATGGGTCACATCGAGCTGGCTTCCCCAACTGCACACATTTGGTTCCTGAAGTCACTGCCGTCTCGTATCGGCTTGCTGCTGGATATGCCACTGCGTGATATCGAACGTGTACTTTACTTCGAATCATATGTGGTAATCGAAGGCGGGATGACCAACCTCGAGCGTCGTCAGATCCTGACTGAAGAGCAGTATCTGGATGCGCTGGAAGAGTTCGGTGACGAATTCGATGCGAAGATGGGTGCGGAAGCTATTCAGGCCTTGTTGAAAAACATGGATCTGGAGCAAGAGTGTGAAACTCTGCGTGAAGAGCTGAACGAAACCAACTCCGAAACCAAACGTAAAAAGCTGACCAAGCGTATCAAACTGCTGGAAGCGTTCGTTCAATCTGGTAACAAACCAGAGTGGATGATCCTGACAGTTCTGCCGGTTCTGCCGCCAGATCTGCGTCCATTAGTTCCGCTGGATGGTGGTCGTTTCGCAACTTCAGATCTGAACGATCTGTATCGTCGCGTTATCAACCGTAACAACCGTCTGAAACGTCTGCTGGATCTGGCTGCTCCTGACATCATCGTACGTAACGAAAAACGTATGCTGCAGGAAGCGGTAGATGCCCTGCTGGATAACGGCCGTCGCGGTCGTGCCATCACTGGTTCCAACAAGCGTCCTCTGAAATCTTTGGCCGATATGATCAAAGGTAAGCAGGGTCGTTTCCGTCAGAACTTGTTGGGTAAACGTGTTGACTACTCCGGTCGTTCTGTAATCACCGTAGGTCCATACCTGCGTCTGCATCAGTGCGGTCTGCCTAAGAAAATGGCACTGGAGCTGTTCAAACCGTTCATCTACGGCAAGCTGGAACTGCGTGGTCTTGCTACCACCATTAAAGCTGCGAAGAAAATGGTTGAGCGCGAAGAAGCTGTCGTTTGGGATATCCTGGACGAAGTTATCCGCGAACACCCGGTACTGCTGAACCGTGCACCAACTCTGCACCGTTTGGGTATCCAGGCATTTGAGCCAGTACTGATCGAAGGTAAAGCTATCCAGCTGCACCCGCTGGTTTGTGCGGCATATAACGCCGACTTCGATGGTGACCAGATGGCAGTACACGTTCCACTGACGCTTGAAGCTCAGTTGGAAGCGCGTGCGCTGATGATGTCTACCAACAACATCCTGTCACCAGCGAACGGCGAGCCAATCATCGTTCCTTCTCAGGACGTTGTATTGGGTCTGTACTACATGACCCGTGACTGTGTTAACGCCAAAGGCGAAGGCATGGTGCTGACTGGCCCTAAAGAAGCTGAGCGTATTTATCGCGCAGGTCTGGCCTCTCTGCATGCGCGTGTAAAAGTGCGTATCACTGAATATGAAAAAGGCGAGAACGAAGAGTTCATTGCCAAAACCAGCATTATCGACACTACCGTAGGTCGTGCGATTTTGTGGATGATCGTACCGAAAGGTCTGCCTTACTCCATCGTCAACCAGGCGCTGGGCAAGAAGGCAATCTCCAAAATGCTGAACACTTGTTATCGTATTCTGGGCCTGAAGCCTACGGTAATCTTTGCTGACCAAACGATGTACACCGGCTTTGCTTATGCAGCGCGTTCAGGTGTATCCGTTGGTATCGATGACATGGTCATCCCTGCGAAGAAAACTGAAATCATCTCTGAAGCGGAAGCTGAAGTTGCTGAAATTCAGGAACAGTTCCAGTCTGGTCTGGTAACAGCAGGCGAACGCTATAACAAAGTAATCGATATCTGGGCTGCGGCGAACGATCGTGTATCCAAAGCGATGATGGACAACCTGCAAACCGAATCCGTTATTAACCGTGACGGCGTCGAAGAGCAGCAAGTTTCCTTCAACAGCATTTACATGATGGCCGACTCCGGTGCTCGTGGTTCTGCAGCACAGATTCGTCAGTTGGCTGGTATGCGTGGTCTGATGGCTAAGCCAGATGGCTCCATCATCGAAACGCCAATCACCGCGAACTTCCGTGAAGGTCTGAACGTACTCCAGTACTTCATCTCCACGCACGGTGCTCGTAAAGGTCTGGCGGATACCGCACTGAAAACTGCGAACTCCGGTTATCTGACGCGTCGTCTGGTTGACGTTGCACAGGATCTGGTTGTTACCGAAGACGATTGTGGCACCCTCGAAGGTATCACGATGACTCCGGTTATCGAAGGCGGTGATGTTAAAGAACCACTGCGCGACCGCGTTCTGGGCCGTGTAACGGCTGAAGATGTGATCAAGCCGGGTACTGCAGACATCCTCGTAACCCGTAACACCCTGATCGATGAGCAGTGGTGTGACGTGTTAGAACTTAACTCTGTTGATAGCGTGAAAGTACGTTCTGTTGTTGGTTGTGAAACCGACTTCGGCGTGTGTGCACACTGTTATGGTCGCGACCTGGCACGTGGTCACATCATCAACAAAGGTGAAGCTATCGGGGTTATCGCGGCACAGTCCATCGGTGAACCAGGTACTCAGCTGACGATGCGTACGTTCCACATCGGTGGTGCGGCATCTCGTTCTGCTGCTGAATCCAGCATTCAGGTTAAGAACAAAGGTAGCATCAAGCTCAGCAACGCGAAGTCGGTTGTGAACTCTGCCGGTAAACTGGTAGTGACTTCTCGTAACACTGAACTGAAACTGATTGACGAATTCGGTCGTACTAAAGAGAGCTATAAAGTTCCTTACGGTGCGGTAATGGGCAAAGGTGATGGCGAGCAGATTGCAGCGGGCGAAACCGTAGCAAACTGGGATCCGCATACAATGCCAGTCGTCTCCGAAGTAAGTGGTTTCATCCGCTTTACTGACATGGTCGACGGCCAGACCATTACTCGTCAAACTGACGAACTGACAGGCTTGTCATCTCTGGTTGTTCTGGATTCTGCAGAACGTACCGCGGGTGGTAAAGATCTGCGTCCAGCACTGAAAATTGTTGATGCTCAAGGCAACGACGTTCTGATCCCTGGTACAGATATGCCAGCTCAGTACTTCCTGCCAGGTAAAGCGATTGTTCAGCTGGAAGATGGTACTCAGATTCACTCTGGTGACGCGCTGGCGCGTATTCCGCAGGAATCCAGTGGTACCAAGGACATCACCGGTGGTCTGCCACGCGTTGCTGACCTGTTCGAAGCACGTCGTCCGAAAGAGCCAGCTATCCTTGCTGAAATCAGCGGGATCATCTCGTTCGGTAAAGAAACCAAAGGCAAACGCCGTCTGGTTATCTCTCCACTCGACGGCAGCGATGCTTACGAAGAGATGATTCCTAAGTGGCGTCAGCTGAACGTGTTCGAAGGCGAAGTTGTAGAACGCGGTGACGTTGTTTCCGATGGTCCAGAATCTCCGCACGACATTCTGCGTCTGCGTGGCGTGTATGCTGTGACTCGTTACATCACCAACGAAGTGCAGGACGTTTACCGTCTGCAAGGCGTTAAGATTAACGATAAACACATCGAAGTCATCGTGCGTCAGATGTTGCGTAAAGCAACCATCGTTAACGCTGGTAGCTCTGACTTCCTGGAAGGTGAGCAGGCTGAATACTCTCGCGTCAAGATCGCTAACCGCGAACTGGAAGCGAACGGCAAGATCAACGTGTCCTTCTCACGCGATCTGCTGGGTATCACCAAAGCCTCTCTGGCAACCGAGTCCTTCATCTCCGCGGCATCGTTCCAGGAGACAACTCGTGTGCTTACCGAAGCAGCTGTTGCGGGTAAACGTGACGAACTGCGCGGCCTGAAAGAGAACGTTATCGTCGGTCGTTTGATCCCAGCTGGTACCGGTTATGCGTACCACCAGGATCGTATGCGCCGTCGTGCAGCGGGCGAAGCGCCAGTTGTACCTCAGGTCACTGCAGCAGATGCAACTGCCAGCCTGGCAGAATTGCTGAACGCAGGTAATCTGGGCGGTAACGATAACGATTAATCGTTAGAGACGCCAAAAACAAAAACCGCTCGAAAGAGCGGTTTTTTTATGCCTGAAATCTGAAGCGATAAAACTGAAAGGAACAAAAATCAGTTAGCTAGCGGCAGGCGGCGATACAGTTCAATCATGTCTTCGGCCAAATCCTGAATCACCATCGCGTTCATCAGGTGGTCCTGGGAGTGTACGGTAATCAAGTTAACCGGCAGTTTGCCAGAGCCTTCATCTAACCCGATAAGTTGGGTCTGAATTTTATGCGCATGTTTCACAAACTCACGAGACTCTTCCATCGCTTGTTGAGCTGCTACGAAATCCCCTTTACGGGCCATTTGCAGAGCTGTCAGTGCCTGGCTGCGTGCGCTACCGGCATTAACCAACAATTCCATGATAATCGTTTCTAAATCTTCCACGTCTTATGACTCCATCATTTTCAAAGCTTTCTCGAGCACAACATCGCCTTTCATCATGCCGTAATCCATCATGTCGATAACAGCAACCGTTTTACCCATCGGCTCTGCAATCGCCTGAAGCTTGGCGTGTTCGTATTTAACCTGTGGACCCAGCAGCACGATATCGGCGGTGTCGATATTGTCTTTAAATTCTGCAACCGGCACTGCCTTGATTGAGACTTCAATACCTTTCTTCTGAGCGGCGTCCTTCATACGTTGGACCAAAATGCTAGTCGACATACCCGCTGCACAACACAAAACGATATTCTTCATAGATCTGCTCTCAGTGTCCGTTGGATACACAGATAATTATCCGTGACGCCCCGGTACAACAACCGCTTTGCAGTGATTGTGTGTGAGGTGTCACAAAAGAAACTTAGATAGACTGAAACCGGTTACATTTTGCGTTTCCAGCCAAGTCCGCCTGATTAGCTAAAATGAGCTCTCCCCAGAAAACTATCCCAATCTTTCCACACAGGTTGTAAGCCTGAGCGTGTTAATGCCTCAGCTACTTCCACCGGAGTGCGCCCGTCGTGCGGTGCAAACTGCTCAAGCTCAGGGTGATTATCGGCGTACCCTCCGGGCTGAGTTTTAGAGAACGCACTCACATTGTTGATGGCGAGTGGGATCATATGATCCCGGAACCACGGTGATTCACGAGTAGAAAGTGAAAGCTCGACATCGGGAGAAAGCAGGCGAAACGCGCATATCACCTGCACCAGTTGGCTTTCTGTCATTACCGATGCCGGTTCTACGCCGCCTGCACAGGGGCGTAATCGCGGAAATGAAATCGAATAACGGCTTTGCCAGTAGTTTTGCTGAAGCCATAGTAAGTGCTCTGCCACCATAAAACAGTCGGTGCGCCAGCTGTCCGATAAACCAATCAACGCGCCGAGACCTATTTTATCTATCCCCGCGCGGCCAAGCCTGTCCGGCGTTTCCAGGCGCCAGAAGAAATCCTGCTTATTTCCGCGCAGATGATGCTGCGCATATACCGCCTGATGATAGGTTTCCTGGTAAACCATCACACCATCCAGACCGAGGGTTTTCAGTTCGGCGTATTCATGCTCGTCCAATGGCTGCACCTCCATTTGCAGCGAGCTGAACTGGCGGCGAATGGCCGGAAGATGCTGCCGGAAATAGTCCATTCCCACTTTAGTTTGGTGTTCGCCTGTCACCAACAGCAAATGCTCAAAGCCTAGTTTGCGAATCGCCTCGCACTCTCGCCCAATCTCTTGTTCATCCAGCGTTTTACGTTTGAGCTTGTTACTCATCGAAAAACCGCAATAAGTACAATCGTTAGCGCAGAGATTCGAGAGATAAAGCGGCACATAAAAACTCACCGTGTTACCAAAACGCTGGCGGGTTAATTGCTGTGCGCGCTGGGCGAGCGGTTCGAGATAGTAGCTGGCGGCAGGGGAGAGCAGTGCCATCAGGTCGTCGCGGGTGAGTTTGCGTGCGCTCAATGCTCGCTCCACATCGGCTCCCGTTTTGCTGTTGATGCGAAGGGTTATATCGTCCCAGTCCAGTTCACGCCAACGGTCGGTGAAGGTTTGTGCCATCACAAGACCTCCTGGCTGAATTGCAGAAACTGGGTTAACGGGCTGGAAGCTTGCGCCTGCTGGTGGCGTGCTCCTAAACCTGATTGAGCGGCAATTGCTCCTGCTTCAACGGCCATGCGGAAAGCGTGGGCCATTTGAATGGGATCTCGCGCAACTGCAATGGCGGTATTCACCAGTACCGCTGAAGCACCCAATTCCATGGCTTCAGCGGCATGGCTTGGCGCACCGATGCCTGCATCAATTACAACCGGCACGCGAGCCTGGTCGATAATAATTTCTAAAAACGCGCGGGTTTGTAAGCCCTGATTCGAACCAATTGGCGCTCCAAGCGGCATGACCGCCGCGCATCCCGCGTCCTCCAGTCGTTTGCACAAAACCGGATCGGCACCGCAATAAGGCAATACCACAAAACCCAGTTTGACGAGCTTCTCAGCCGCTTTCAGCGTTTCGATGGGATCGGGCAGCAAATAGCGGGTGTCGGGGTGGATTTCCAGTTTTACCCAATGCGTACCAAGCGCTTCACGGGCCAGTTGAGCGGCAAAAATCGCTTCTTCCGCCGTTTTGGCTCCGGATGTATTCGGTAGTAACTGCACGCCCGCTTCAAGCAATGGCGCGAGGATCGCATCGTTATGGTTACGCAAATCGACACGTTTCATTGCCATTGTCACCAGTTGGGAACCGGAGGCGCGAATGGCCTCGACCATCACCTGCGGCGAAGAGAATTTCCCGGTACCGGTGAATAATCGTGACGAGAAAGTTTTATCAGCAATCTGTAGCATGTTAACCCCCGGCTATGGCCTGAAAAAGCAAGATTTGGTCGCCATCATTCAAGAAATGTGTCTCCCATTGCTCGCGTGGAACGATAGTCTGGTTGATGGCCAGTGCGATCCCTGGCCTCATTAAACGCAACTGTTCCAACAAATTTTCCAGCGTCAGGTTATCTGGGCAATGCATTGGTTCGTCGTTAAAGTGGATGTGCATCTAGCCCTCCGCATACCGGGCAATTAGCTGCTTTTTGCATTGCGAGGGAGCGCCAGCTGTGTTGGCGGGCGTCGAACAGGCGCAAAGTCCCGGTGGCGGGAAGCATGCCATTTATCACTTTTATGGCTTCAAGTGCCTGCAATGTTCCCATGACTCCAACAACCGGGCCGATAATGCCTGCGGTGCGGCAATTGCGTTCCGGTTCGTGTTCATCAGGCCAGACACAGCGATAACAGCCGCTTTCCCACGGCGGCGTAAGAACCATCAGTTGCCCGCCAAACCCCACTGCGCTGGCGGAAATCAACGGTTTGTTATGCGCAACGCACGCAGCGTTAATCCCATGCCGTGTCGCCATGTTATCGCTACAATCGAGCACCAGATCGGCGTTCTTTACCGCTATGTTCAACGTTGCTCCCGCTAAACGCTCGCTAATAACCTGGAGCGTAATATCCGGGTTAAGCTTCTGAAGATGGCGTTGGGCGGCCAGCGATTTCGGCTGTTCCAAATCCTGAGAGGTAAACAGAATCTGGCGCTGTAAATTACTGATATGCACGGTGTCATCGTCGGCGAGAATCAAAGTACCCACGCCCGCGGCAGCAAGATATAACGCGGCAGGCGAACCCAGCCCGCCAAGCCCGACGATTAAGACTTTGCTGGCGAGCAGCTTTTGCTGCCCTTCAATAGCGATGTCTTCCAGCAACAGCTGGCGGCTGTAACGCATGAAATCGGCATCATTCATCGCCAGCTCCCACAAGTTCAAGAAGCTGAGCGGTAGCCGCTCGCCAGTCGGCGGCCTGTGTGATTGCGCTGACGACCGCGACACTTCCAACGCCCGTTGCGAGTACAGCAGGAACACGCTCGATGCTTATTCCACCGATGGCGACAGTCGGGTAATCGCCCAGCGTTTTGATGTGGGCTGCGAGTTGCGAAAGCCCCTGTGGAGCGGATGGCATCTGCTTGGTGTTGGTGGGGAAAACATGCCCGAGCGCAATGTAAGAAGGGCGCGCCATTAGTGCGCGATCCATTTCCATATTGTCGTGCGTCGAAAGCCCGAGGCGCAGGCCGGCATCGCGAATAGCATCCAGATTGGCAACATCCATATCTTCCTGGCCCAGGTGAATACCGTATGCGTGATGCTTTATCGCCAGTTGCCAATAATCGTTAATAAACAGACGCGCTTCATAGCGTTTGCCAAGTTCGATAGCCGCCGCAATATCGGCTTCCACTGTTTCGTCGCTTTTATCCTTGATGCGCAGTTGAATGGTGCGCACGCCAGCTTCAAGCAGACGGGCAATCCACTCAACGCTATCCACCACCGGATACAAACCCAGGCGTTGGGGAACGGCTGGAAATGCAGTTGTGTTCATCACACTTCCTCCTGACGCAGATAAATTTCGCCACCTTTTGCCCGGAAGGATTGCGACATATCGTCCATGCCTACTTCTATGGCTTGCTTAGCCGCGAAATCGCGGACTTCCTGGGATATTTTCATCGAGCAGAATTTTGGTCCGCACATTGAACAGAAGTGCGCGACTTTGCCGGATTCCTGCGGTAGCGTTTCATCGTGATAGGCGCGAGCGGTGAAGGGATCGAGAGCCAGGTTAAACTGGTCTTCCCAGCGGAATTCAAAGCGGGCTTTCGACATGGCGTTATCGCGGATTTGCGCTCCAGGGTGACCTTTTGCCAGATCTGCGGCATGCGCCGCAATTTTGTAGGTAATCAGCCCCTGTTTCACATCTTCTTTATTCGGCAGGCCGAGGTGCTCTTTTGGCGTGACGTAGCACAGCATCGCGCAGCCGAACCAGCCAATCATGGCCGCGCCAATCCCTGATGTGAAATGGTCGTAACCGGGCGCAATGTCAGTGGTCAACGGGCCAAGAGTGTAGAACGGCGCTTCGTGGCAATGCTCTAGTTCTTCGGTCATGTTGCGGCGGATCATCTGCATCGGCACATGTCCTGGGCCTTCAATCATTACCTGTACATCGTATTCCCAGGCAATTTTGGTCAACTCGCCAAGCGTATGCAGCTCAGAGAATTGCGCTTCATCGTTGGCATCCTGAATGGAGCCAGGGCGCAGGCCGTCACCCAGTGAGAGTGAAACGTCATAAGCGGCACAGATCTCGCAGACTTCGCGGAAGTGCTCATACAGGAAGTTTTCCTGATGATGCGACAGGCACCATTTCGCCATAATCGATCCTCCGCGTGAAACAATTCCGGTCAGGCGTTTGGCGGTCATCGGCACATAGCGCAGCAACACTCCGGCGTGAATAGTAAAGTAATCCACACCTTGCTCTGCCTGTTCCAGAAGTGTGTCGCGGAACATTTCCCAGGTCAGGTCTTCGGCGATGCCGTTTACTTTTTCTAGTGCCTGGTAGATTGGCACGGTGCCGATTGGCACAGGGCTATTACGCAAAATCCATTCGCGGGTTTCGTGGATATAGCGGCCGGTAGAAAGATCCATCACGGTGTCTGCGCCCCAGCGCGTTGACCAGACCAGTTTTTCCACTTCTTCTTCAATGGAGGAGGTGACCGCTGAGTTGCCGATATTGGCATTCACTTTGACAAGGAAATTACGGCCGATAATCATCGGTTCCGATTCGGGGTGGTTGATGTTGGCAGGGATAATTGCCCGGCCTGCGGCGACTTCGTCACGTACAAACTCAGGGGTAATATTTTCCGGCAGGCGCGCACCAAAACCCTGGCCTGGATGCTGGTGGCGTAACACTTCATCGCGAACGCGTTCGCGGCCCATGTTTTCACGGACGGCGATAAACTCCATTTCCGGCGTCACAATTCCCTGACGTGCATAGTGCAGTTGTGTAACGATTTTCCCAGCTTTAGCGCGCTTAGGCGTGAGTTGTGTTTCAAAACGCAATTCGTCCAGATCGTCATCAGCCAGACGCTCTTTGGTATATGCAGAGCTACGATCGGTCAGTGTTTCGCAATCATCACGCTCGCTAATCCAGCTTTCACGCAGTGGTGGAAGCCCGCGCAGAACGTCGATACTGATTGTCGGGTCGCCATACGGACCTGAAGTGTCATACACCGGTATCGCATCGTTAGGGGTGAACAGAGGATTTTCTTTCGTACCGCCCGTTGCTGTTGGGCTGAGTTGAATTTCGCGCATCGGTACGCGGATATCATCGCGTGATTCAGTGAGATAAATGCGTTGGGAATTAGGGAAAGCAGTACCTTCCAGCGTATTGATAAAATGCTGGGCAGCAGCGCGTTGTTCGCGGCGGTTTGGTTTTTTTTCAGTAATAGACATAGCTCATTCCAGTAAATATCAAGGAGTGGCTTGTCAGAACAACGGAGGAGTAATGAATGTGGGGCGCCCGCGTACGGGTGAACCCAAAAGCAGAATTACTCTTGTTCCCTTCGCAGGTATTAGCCTGATCAGGTTCCGCGGATCCCGAATTAACGGTCTCAGCCGGTGTTCAATTAAACACTCGGCACTCCGACAAGATAAACCCGTATTGCTACGGGTCGTTATGTAAACTACTCGTTAACAGCGCAGAACTCAAGCCGGACGTGCAAGGCTGCCGGTATCGTTAGCACTGTCATTTATATCGTGGTCGTAAGCTAACTGAATGAGTTTATCTTCCAGTGAAAAACGTGATTCCAGCGCTTCACCGATGCCGGATAACGCTTTCTGGAACTCAATATAGTTATCATCATCGATAGCACTTTCGAGATGCGAATCGTAAAAATCCATAATGTGCTGGGTGTTGGCTTCAAGCTGCGGATAAAGATGAGTTGCGGCTAAAAGTGGGCTGCTACCTTCCATTTCGCTGATAATGCGTTCATAAATATTGAAATGACCGGCAGAAAGATAATCCACCAAATTATGGCAAAAGTTATCCAGAGCCTTTTCATTGAGCGCGGTATGGGATTCCTTGTTAGGCTTGATCCCAACCATATTGTAATAAGCCACCAATAAATGTTTGCGGGCATGTAGCCATTGGTCGATTAACTCATTACTACCACCGACGCGCTCAGTCAGATTTTCTAACTGGTTAAGCATGATTGACTCCGTGATTCCGTGAGTAAAAGATGTAACGCAAACGTACCCAAAATTGTTACGACCATTTGTTTATACCAGCGAACTCGGGGATGTGCACCAGGTTATGGAACGTGTAATTCAAAAGTTAGATCAGGGCTGGTTTATCGTCAGTCATGAACAAAAATTGTGGTTGCCGAAAGGTGAGCTACCTCACGGAGCGGCACAAGATTTTCAGCTTGATGGTGCGGTTGGGATGTCTATCGGCGAGTGGGAAAATGAGCCGGTGTGGTTAGTGCGGCAACATCGCCGTGCGGATATGGGCTCAGTGCGCCAGGTTATTGACCAGGATCCAGGGTTATTTCAACTTGCTGGTCGTGGCGTGCAGTTGGCGGAGTTCTATCGCTCGCATAAGTTCTGTGGCTACTGTGGCCATGAAATGCACGTCAGCAAAACCGAATGGGCGATGCTGTGTAACCATTGTCGTGAACGCTACTATCCACAAATTTCACCGTGCATCATCGTGGCTATCCGTCGTGACGACCATATCCTGCTTGCTCAGCACACACGCCATCGCGGCGGGGTTTATACCGTACTGGCCGGGTTTGTCGAAGTAGGGGAAACCCTCGAGCAGGCAGTGGCGCGTGAGGTGATGGAAGAGAGCAGCATTCGCGTGAAAAACTTACGTTATGTCACCTCGCAACCCTGGCCGTTCCCGCAATCGCTGATGACCGCGTTCATGGCGGAATATCACAGCGGTGACATTAAAATCGACCCGAAAGAGTTAATTGATGCGGGCTGGTATCGCTATGACCAACTTCCGTTATTACCGCCACCGGGTACGGTGGCTCGTCGCCTGATTGAAGACACTGTCGCCCTGTGTCGCGCCGACTATGAATGATAAACTGGCGTGATACAGCCAAAGGAAATTGAAAATGACTGAACTGAAGAACGATCGTTACCTGCGGGCGCTGCAACGCCAGCCTGTAGATACCACGCCAGTATGGATGATGAGGCAGGCAGGTCGTTACTTGCCAGAATACAAAGCGACACGTGCGCAGGCCGGCGATTTTATGTCGCTGTGCAAAAATGCAGAGCTGGCTTGCGAAGTGACTTTGCAGCCGCTGCGTCGCTACAAGCTTGATGCGGCGATCCTCTTCTCCGACATCCTCACCGTGCCGGATGCGATGGGGCTTGGCCTCTATTTTGAAGCGGGTGAAGGCCCACGTTTCCGCTCGCCAATTACCAGCCGTGCTGATGTTGAAAAGTTGCCAATTCCCGATCCGGAAGATGAACTGGGCTATGTGATGAACGCGGTGCGTACTATTCGCCGTGAACTAAAAGGCGAAGTGCCGCTGATTGGTTTCACCGGCAGCCCATGGACGCTGGCAACCTACATGGTCGAAGGCGGCAGCAGCAAAGCGTTTACCGTGATCAAAAAGATGATGTATGCCGACCCGCAAGCGCTGCATCTTCTACTCGATAAGCTGGCGCAAAGCGTCACGCAGTACCTGAATGCGCAAATCAAAGCGGGCGCACAGTCGGTGATGATTTTCGATACCTGGGGCGGCGTGCTGACCGGGCGTGATTATCAGCAGTTCTCTCTCTACTACATGCATAAAATCATCGATGGCCTGCTGCGTGAAAATGAAGGCCGCCGAGTGCCTGTGACGATGTTCACCAAAGGCGGCGGTCAATGGCTGGAAGCAATGGCTGAAACGGGATGTGATGCGCTGGGGTTAGACTGGACGACTGACATCGCCGATGCTCGCCGTCGCGTCGGTCATAAAGTGGCGTTGCAGGGCAATATGGACCCATCCATGTTGTATGCACAGCCGGCACGCATTGAAGAAGAAGTGGCGACTATTCTGGCTGGGTTCGGTAAAGGTGAAGGCCACGTGTTTAACCTGGGTCATGGCATTCACCAGGATGTTCCGCCAGAACACGCGGGTGCATTTGTTGAAGCAGTGCATCGTTTGTCGAAGCCGTATCACGAGTAAGGATCAGTGATGGATCTTGCATTCTTGCGCGCACAACAAATCGAACTTGCTTCACAGGTGATCCGTGAGGATCGTCTTGAGCAGGATCCTCCCAGGTTAATCGCCGGGGCTGACGTTGGGTTTGAGCAGGGCGGTGAGGTTACACGAGCCGCCATTGTATTATTGCAATATCCTTCCCTTGAACTGGTTGAATATCAGGTGGCGCGTGTCGCCACCTCAATGCCTTATATCCCCGGTTTCCTCTCGTTTCGCGAATATCCTGCACTGCTTGCCGCTTGGGAAATGCTGTCGCAAAAACCAGATCTGCTTTTTGTTGATGGCCATGGTATTTCGCACCCACGGCGTTTGGGCGTAGCCGCCCATTTTGGCCTGCTGGTGGATGTACCGACGATTGGCGTTGCCAAGAAACGTCTGTGTGGGAAGTTTGAACCGTTATCTGAAGAACCTGGTTCATGCCAGTTGCTGAGCGACAAAGGTGAAGCGCTTGCGTGGGTGTTACGCAGTAAAAAGCGCTGCAATCCGTTGTTTGTCTCCACAGGTCACCGTGTAAGCCTTGATACGGCCTTGCTATTGGTGAATCGCTGTCTGTTGGGTTACCGCTTACCTGAACCCACTCGCTGGGCAGATGCTGTGGCATCGGGTCGCCCGGCTTTCACGCGCTGGCAAGCAATTCAGGGGTGATTAAGGTAAACTGCCGCTAATATTCCGTCTTTGAGACATCGCTATGTTACAAAACCCAATCCATCTGCGCCTGGAGAAACTGGAAAGCTGGCAACATGTCACTTTCATGGCTTCTTTATGCGAACGTATGTATCCGAATTACGCCATGTTCTGCCAGCAGACTGAATTTGGTGATCCTCAGTTGTATCGCCGTATTCTCGACTTGATTTGGGAAACATTGACGGTCAAAGATGCGAAAGTAAATTTTGACAGCCAACTCGAGAAACTCGAAGAAGGCATTCCGTCTGCCGACGACTATGATATTTACGGTGTCTACCCGGCGATTGATGCATGCGTTGCGCTTAGCGAATTACTTCACTCACGTCTTTCAGGGGAAACTCTGGAACATGCAATTGAAGTCAGTAAGGCATCAATCACCACGGTTGCCATGCTGGAAATGACCCAGGCTGGTCGTGAAATGACCGACGAAGAGCTCAGAGCAAACCCGGCTGTTGAAGAAGAATGGGACATCCAATGGGAGATTTTCCGCCTGTTGGCTGACTGCGAAGAACGCGATGTTGAGCTGATCAAAGGGCTCCGCGCGGACTTGCGTGAAGCGGGTAGCAGCAATATTGGTATAAATTTGCAGCAGTAAGACAGCAAAACGTGACTTACAGTCCGAATTGTCACCCCTGAAGGCTTCCAATTAGCCCCCCGTCTGGTCTACATTTGTGGGGCGAAAAAAAGTGGCTATCGGTGCGTGTATGCAGGAGAGTGCTTTTTTGGCATTTCCGTCGCACTCGATGCTTAGCAAGCGATAAACACATTGTAAGGATAACTTATGAACAAGACTCAACTGATTGATGTAATTGCTGACAAGGCTGATCTGTCTAAAGTACAGGCTAAAGCTGCTCTGGAATCCACCCTGGCTGCAATTACTGAGTCTCTGAAAGAAGGTGATGCTGTCCAACTGGTTGGTTTCGGTACCTTCAAGGTAAACCACCGTGCTGAGCGCACTGGCCGCAACCCACAGACTGGTAATGAAATCAAAATCGCCGCAGCTAACGTGCCGGCATTTGTTTCAGGCAAAGCACTGAAAGACGCTGTTAAGAGCTAATAGTGTCAGTGAACAGTTTTAGCAGAGGGGCGTTTACGCCCCTTTTGTTTGTCTGCCGTCCTTTGGGCGTGCTGGCAGGCACAGTGCTGCTAATGGCATGCAGCAGCCAACCTCCTATCCCACCATTTACCGCGAGCGGTTATATTGCCGATCAGGGTGTGGTGCGCATCTGGCGTAAAGACAATAGCGATGATGGCAGCATCCATATGCTTGCGGTGTTTAGTCCGTTGCAGAAGGGGGTGACGTCTAGCAATGATTACCGTTGGCAGGGCGAGCAACTTGTCTCAATTGAGATGACGATTCAGAGCCAACCTCCAGAGCATGTAAAAGTACGTTTTGACGATCACGGTGAGCTGAGCTTCATGCAGCGTGAAGTGAATGGTCAAAAGCAGCAGCTTTCTAATGACCAAATCGCCTTATATCAGTATCAGGCGAGTCAGACTAAAGCGACCAGCGAAGCATTGCGCATTGGGCGTGTTGTGTTGCGACAGGGCCGCTGGCACAGCAATGGCACCGTGACAACCTGTGAAGGTGAGACAATCGAACCTAAACTCGACAGCATATCGCTTACTCATATTGCGAATCGGCAGCGTCATTCATCAATGGATGTCAGTATTGCCTGGCTTGAAGCGCCGGAAGGATCACAGCTGTTACTGGTTGCGAACCAGGACTACTGTAGCTGGCAGCCTAAACCTGCTACGTTCTAAATAGAAAAACCGCCACGAGGGCGGTGTTAAATATCACTGCGAGTTTCGAGTCTTACTTCGCGTTTTCACGCTCAATAGCACGATAGCCAATATCGGAGCGGCTGAAACTGCCATCCCAATGGATATCCTTCATAAGCTCATAAGCACGCTGCTGCGCTTGTGCGACAGTGTCGCCTAAGGCGGTCACACACAGAACGCGCCCACCGTTAGTCACAACCATATCGTCTTCACGCAATTTCGTTCCGGCGTGGAACACCTTGCCGTCTGCGACTTCTTCAAGTGGCAAACCATGAATTACATCACCGTTACGGTAATCAGCAGGGTAGCCGCCAGCCGCCATCACCACACCCAGAGATGGGCGCTCATCCCACTTAGATGTCGTCACATCAAGCTTGCCATCACATGCAGCGAGGCACAGCTCAACCAGATCTGATTGCAGGCGCAGCATGATTGGCTGGGTTTCAGGGTCGCCAAAGCGGCAGTTAAACTCGATAACCTTCGGGTTACCTTGTTTGTCGATCATCAGCCCTGCATAAAGGAAACCGGTGTAGGTATTCCCTTCAGCCGCCATACCGCGCACGGTTGGCCAGATAACCAGGTCCATTGCACGCTGGTGGACTTCATTAGTCACTACCGGAGCCGGGGAGTACGCACCCATGCCGCCAGTATTCGGGCCGGTATCACCATCGCCAACCCGTTTATGATCCTGGCTGGTGGCCATCGGCAGCACATTCTTACCGTCAACCATCACAATGAAACTGGCTTCTTCACCATCAAGGAACTCTTCCACCACGATACGGTGCCCGGCGTCGCCGAATGCGTTACCCGCCAGCATATCGTTAACGGCGGCTTCGGCTTCAGCGAGCGTCATCGCCACAATCACGCCTTTGCCTGCAGCCAGACCGTCGGCCTTAATCACAATCGGCGCGCCTTTTTCACGGACGTAAGCCAGTGCAGGTTCCACTTCGGTGAAGTTCTGGTATTCAGCAGTTGGGATTTTATGGCGAGCCAGGAAATCCTTGGTGAAGGCTTTGGAGCCTTCTAACTGCGCAGCACCCTGAGTTGGGCCAAAGATTTTCAGGCCAGCCGCACGGAAGGCATCAACCACGCCAATCACCAGCGGCGCTTCTGGGCCAACAATCGTCAGGTCGATTTTTTCGTTTTGTGCAAAACTCAACAGCGCGGGAATGTCCGTCGGGCTAATCGCCACGTTCTGCAAAGCAGGTTCCAGAGCCGTGCCCGCATTGCCTGGAGCAACAAATACCGTGCGCACTAATGGTGACTGTGACGCTTTCCAGGCCAGCGCGTGTTCGCGACCGCCATTGCCTATTACTAATACTTTCATTTATAGACGCTCCAGGATTAATGGCGGAAGTGGCGCATGTCGGTAAAGATCATGGCGATCCCGTGTTCGTCAGCGGCGGCGATCACTTCGTCGTCGCGGATTGAACCGCCAGGCTGAATAACACAGCTCACACCAACTGCCGCTGCGGCATCAATACCGTCACGGAATGGGAAGAAGGCATCGGATGCCATTGCGGAGCCTTTTACGTCCAGGCCTTCATCGGCAGCTTTGATACCGGCAATTTTGGCGGAGTAAACACGGCTCATCTGACCGGCACCTATACCAATAGTCATATTCTCGCGGGCATAGACAATCGCATTGGACTTCACGAACTTCGCTACTTTCCAGCAGAACAGCGCATCACGCAGTTCTTGCTCGGTTGGCTGGCGCTTGCTGACAACACGCAGGTCTGCGGCAGTAACCATACCCAGATCGCGATCCTGTACTAACACTCCGCCGTTAACGCGCTTGAAATCCAGACCCGGAACACGTTGCTGCCACTGGCCGCAAGTCAGAACGCGAACGTTTTGCTTAGCCGCTGTGATCTTCAGCGCTTCGTCGCTGGCTGATGGCGCGATAATCACTTCGACGAACTGGCGGGAGATAATTGCCTGCGCGGTTTCAGCATCCAGTTCACGGTTGAACGCGATGATGCCGCCGAATGCAGAAGTTGGGTCAGTTTTATAGGCGCGGTCGTAGGCATCTAATAAGGAATCGCTGACAGCCACACCGCATGGGTTGGCATGCTTCACGATAACGCAGGCAGGTTCGCTAAACTCTTTCACACATTCCAGCGCGGCATCGGTATCAGCAATGTTGTTATAAGAGAGCGCTTTGCCCTGAACCTGAGTTGCGGTGGCAACGGAAGCTTCTTTAATTTCTTCTTCTATATAGAAGGCTGCTTGCTGGTGGCTGTTTTCACCGTAACGCATATCCTGCTTCTTAATGAAGTTCAGGTTTAGCGTGCGAGGGAAGCGGCCGGAAGGATCTTTGCTTTCGCCATGGTAGGCAGGAACCATGCTACCGAAGTAGTTGGCGATCATGCTGTCGTAAGCGGCGGTGTGTTCGAAAGCCTTAATAGCCAAATCGAAACGTGTCTCGAGCGTCAGAGATCCTTCATTAGCATCCAGCTCGCTAATAATCGCTTCGTAGTCGCCGCTCTTTACTACGATTGCCACGTCTTTATGGTTCTTCGCCGCGGAGCGCACCATGGTTGGGCCACCGATATCGATATTCTCTACCGCATCTTCTAAAGAGCAGCCTTCGCGGGCAACAGTCTGGGCAAACGGATAGAGGTTGACGACAACCATATCGATTGGGGAGATAGCGTGTTGTTCCATGATCGCATCATCCTGGCCGCGACGACCCAGAATGCCGCCGTGGACTTTTGGATGCAGGGTTTTGACGCGTCCATCCATCATCTCCGGAAAACCGGTGTAGTCAGAGACTTCGGTTACCGGCAGGCCAGCTTTAGCCAGCAGATGAGCGGTTCCGCCAGTGGACAGCAGCTCCACGCCACGTTGGGAGAGCGCCTGGGCGAATTCGACGATACCGGCTTTGTCAGAAACACTGAGCAGAGCGCGGCGTACAGGACGACGTTGTTGCATGGTTTGATCCCTTAGCTTTGGTTCGCATATAGAAGAGCGTTAGCTGAATTTTAGTTATTTTCCCTAAAACTCAGCTAACGCCCCAAAACGGGGCGTCCATTTATTGCGGGTGCATTGTAGCGAAAACGTTTGCGTCACGCTCGCAAAATTTAGGACTTCATCACGAATGTGGATAACTTTGTGCACAACTGCGTATAAGGCGGGGTTTTGCTGGGGATTGCAGCAGTCAGTCAAATTACTGCATATTTAGGGTTGCAGCTTCAGGATAACTCCCTATAATGCGCCTCCATCGACACGGAACATGTGAACAACATCACAGAGTAACGGCGGCGATGAGAGTCAAATATCCTGAAATTAAGGGTTGACTCTGAAAGAGGAAAGCGTAATATACGCCACCTCGAGTTAGCAAGCGAAAGCGCCTAACTCACTGCTCTTTAACAATTTATCAGACAATCTGTGTGGGCACTCGCAGGGTTGATATCTCAGATACCTTCGGGTATCAAAAAAATATCAAGTCTTGAAGAGTGACCAAGCAGTAATTCATTTAGTTGAATTATTACGAAAGTTAATTTTTGAGCACCGCTTCACGAGTTGAAGCAAA
>NZ_JAJSOU010000026.1:0-34863 GCF_021282405.1 Buttiauxella cochleicola | reverse complement strand
TAAGCTCTCCCCTTTATTTTCCGGGCTTAATTTACTGCGAGGTGCCGTCCACTTTCGTGTTCACGTCATCTCCGCTACCGGTTTCTACCTTTTTGTTCATATCCGGGCATTTCCCGTCCTTACACATCGAATTTTTATGGATTTCATCTTTGCTCATCCCATCGTTGGTCATACCGCTGCTGCTGGTTGAGCCATTAGGATGAAGCATAGTGCCGCCATTATTGATATTGCTATTATCGACGTTTTTGGGTGCGAGATTCTGATTCGCGTCGGGTGCAACCTGGCCTGCTTCGGCACTTGCGTTTGCCTGGCCGTTATTGCTCCCGCTGGTTTCAGCGGCCATTGCCAGACTGCTTGCTACAGAAAGGGTTGCTGTCAGGAAAAGTGCAGTTAATTTATTCATTTAATGCTCCTGTTATGGTCGTTATTGCTGGATAACTTCTTCCAACAGTGCACTGGCTTTATTCTGTGCCTGGTGCTTTTATCGGCTAAATATGTCAGCCATGAAAGCCGCATCAGAATACAATTTTGCTAATTGAGTGTTTTTCAGTGTTAACAATTAAAAATTGTAGCGGGAAACCGGGTTTTTACCATTTTTTGACGCTTTTTAGGTCGTTTCCAGGAATATTCTGCCTGAAGTGTAAAAGCCCGTTTACACTTCAGGTCTGAAGCGATAGATTGAAAGGATTGCAACTAAGCTAAATCTCAAGGCCATTCCCGGAAATATCATGAATTATCAGAATGACGACTTACGTATTAAAGAAATCAACGAACTTTTACCGCCAGTAGCGCTGCTCGAAAAATTCCCCGCCACTGAAAAAGCCGCCGCAACCGTATCTGGCGCGCGCAAAGCGATTCATAAAATTCTGAAAGGAAATGATGATCGCCTGCTGGTTGTCATTGGCCCTTGCTCAATTCACGATATCAAAGCGGCGAAAGAGTATGGCGCGCGCTTATTGACACTGCGTGAAGAATTGCAAGGTGAGCTGGAAATCGTTATGCGTGTCTACTTCGAAAAACCACGCACAACGGTGGGCTGGAAAGGTCTGATCAACGATCCGCATATGGACAGCAGCTACCAGATCAACGATGGCTTGCGTATTGCCCGTAAGTTATTGCTGGATATCAACGACTCTGGTCTACCAGCGGCAGGTGAGTTCCTGGATATGATCACCCCGCAGTATCTGGCGGACTTGATGAGCTGGGGTGCCATTGGTGCACGTACTACAGAATCTCAGGTTCACCGTGAGCTGGCGTCTGGCCTTTCATGCCCGGTTGGCTTCAAAAATGGCACTGACGGCACCATGAAAGTTGCGATCGATGCGATCAATGCAGCTGGTGCGCCACACTGCTTCCTGTCTGTGACCAAATGGGGCCACTCTGCCATCGTTACTACCAGCGGAAATGGCGACTGCCACATCATCTTGCGCGGCGGTAAAGAGCCAAACTACAGCGCAGCGCATGTTGCTCAGGTGAAAACCGATCTGCAAAAAGCTGGCCTGCCTGCCCAAGTGATGATCGACTTCAGCCACGCGAACAGCAGCAAGCAGTTTAAGAAGCAGATGGAAGTGTGCACAGATGTTTGCCAGCAAATTTCTGGTGGTGATGCTGCGATTACTGGTGTGATGATTGAAAGTCATCTTGTAGAAGGCAACCAGAACCTGGAAGGTAGCGAGCCGCTGGTTTATGGCAAGAGCGTGACCGATGCATGTATCGGTTGGGAAGATACCGAAACCGTACTGCGCCAGCTGGCTGATGCAGTAAAAGCACGCCGCGGCTAAGTTTTAACGCGATAACAATAAAAAAGGCGTGGTTCTCACCACGCCTTTTTCACATCTAACGAATTACTTCGCTTTACCCTGGTTTGCTACTGCTGCGGCTTTTGCTGCAATTTCATCAGCATTGCCCAAATAGTAGCGCTTCAGCGGTTTGAAGTTCTCGTCGAACTCATACACCAACGGCACGCCAGTTGGGATATTCAGCTCAAGAATTTCGTCTTCGCTTAGGTTATCGAGGAATTTAACCAATGCACGCAGGGAGTTACCGTGAGCGGCAACAATCACACGCTCGCCGCTTTTCATGCGTGGCAGAATGGTTTCGTTCCAGTAAGGGATAACGCGATCGATAGTCAGCGCCAGGCTTTCAGTTACCGGCAGCTCTTTATCGCTCAGGCTTGCATAGCGTGGGTCATGGCCTGGGAAACGTTCGTCATCACGCGTCAGCTCTGGAGGCGTGATAGCAAAGCCACGGCGCCATTGCTTAACTTGCTCATCACCGTATTTCTCAGCAGTTTCAGCTTTGTTCAGACCCTGAAGTGCACCGTAGTGGCGCTCATTTAGCTTCCAGGATTTCTCAACTGGCAGCCATGCCTGGTCCAGTTCATCAAGGATATTCCACAGTGTATGGATGGCACGTTTCAGCACTGAGGTATAAGCAAAGTCGAAAGAGTAGCCTTCATCTTTCAGTAGTTTACCTGCAGCTTTCGCTTCAGTTTTACCTTTCTCAGACAGATCAACGTCATACCAACCGGTGAAGCGGTTTTCGTTGTTCCACTGGCTTTCACCGTGACGAACCAGAACCAGCTTAGTAACAGCCATAGTTTACTCCTTAATAAGCCTGCGATTAATGATAACGATTATCATTATATTGCCGCAAAGGGGCAAGCGGCAATGCTAAACGTTTAACATAGCGAAAAAGAGTGTGGAGTGTAAGGTGGATGTGAATGGTTGTTATATTTTTGTCGCTAAACGGTGGGAAATCCAGCGATCAGGATAAGATTCGCCCTCCATTGTGGAGGGCGAAAAATTTAAAGCGCAATAAACTCGTATTCTGTAATGCTTAAATACTCTTCATTTGGCTGTAACCAGCAATCGGGTTGTGGCCATTCAGGGTGATTTGGGCTGTCCGGCAGGAACTCGCTTTCGAGCGCCAGGCCCTGATAAGCACTATAGGTACCTTGCTCCCTTGCTGGTGTTCCTTCCAGGTAATTTCCGCTATAAAACTGCAGAGCAGGGGCGGTGGTATAGACCGTCATTTGCAGTTTATCATCGCTCGACCAGACATGTGCAGCGGGCAGGCTGGCATCACCTTGCGCCTGCAACAAGAAAGCGTGGTCGTAGCCTTTCACCAACACCTGGTCGTTGTCATGCAGGAAATCATCGGCGATAGTTTTTGCTGTGCGAAAATCAAAGCCTGTGTTCGTAACATCAGCAAGTCCAGCTTGCGGGATACCGTTGCTGTCGACGGGTAAATAGCTATCTGCCAGCAATTGAAGACGATGTTGACGAATATCGTTTTGCTTACCATCGAGATTGAAATAAGCGTGATTAGTCAGATTTACCGGGCATGGTTTACTGGTTTTGGCACGGAATTCGACGGTGATACAGTTATCTTCGGTAAGGGCATAACGCGCAGTTGCGCGCAACTCACCGGGGAATCCCTGGTCGCCGTCTTGAGAATCAAGTGTATATAGCACCTCATGCTCATTCTGGCGCACAATCCGCCAGCGGCGTTTGTCAAAACCATCAGGCCCACCATGCAACTGATGTGCGCCCTGATTTGCTGTCACTTTAACAGTGACGCCATCGCGCTCAAACTGGCTGTTAGCAATGCGGTTGGCATAACGCCCAACGGTTGCACCCAGATAAGCGGATTGATTCAGATAATCTTCCGGCGTTTCGCAGCCAAGCAGCGTTTCACGCACGGTTCCATCTTTCATCGGCACCCGACACGACAGCAGCGTAGCGCCCCAGTCCATGACCGTAACCACCAGCCCCGCGCTATTGCGCAGGGTGGAGATGCGGAAGGGTTGCCCGTCAGGTGCGAGCTGTGGCGTTTCTCTTAGCATTGGCCTGCGCCCTCCGAAGGTTTGCATACATAGAAGGTTTCTTTGATGCCGGTTTTGGCTTCGTACTGTTTTTTAACCGCTTGCTGAACCGCTGGAACCAACTCTTCCGGGATCAATGCAACGATACAGCCGCCAAAGCCGCCGCCGGTCATACGTACACCGCCTTTGTCGCCGATAGTCGCTTTGACGATTTCAACTAAAGTATCGATTTGTGGCACGGTGATTTCAAAATCATCGCGCATAGAAGCGTGAGATTCAGCCATCAGTACGCCCATACGTTTTAAATCACCTTTTGCCAACGCATCAGCGGCCTCTACGGTGCGGATGTTTTCAGTCAGGACGTGGCGTACGCGTTTCGCAACAATCGGGTCAAGCTCATGAGCCACTTCATTAAACTTGGAGAGCTCAACGTCGCGCAGTGCTTTCTGCGTGAAGAAACGCGCGCCGGTTTCGCATTGCTGACGGCGGGTGTTGTATTCGCTGCCTACCAGAGTACGTTTGAAGTTACTGTTGATAATGACGACAGCAACGCCTTTCGGCATCGAAACCGCTTTAGTGCCGAGCGTGCGGCAATCGATCAGCAATGCGTGATCTTTTTTGCCTAACGCTGAAATCAACTGATCCATGATGCCGCAGTTACAGCCGACGAATTGGTTTTCAGCTTCCTGGCCATTTAAGGCAATTTGCGAGCCATCAAGCGACAGGTGATAAAGCTTCTGGAACACAGTACCTACCGCGACTTCCAGTGATGCCGATGAACTCAGGCCTGCACCTTGTGGCACGTTACCGCTAATCACTAAATCTGCGCCGCCGAAGTTTTTATCACGCTTTTGCAGATGTTTAACGACACCGCGAACATAGTTGGACCACTGTTGTGTGTCGTGGCTCAGAATTGGCTTATCGAGCGAAAATTCATCTGTTTGGTTATCGTAATCTGCAGCAATCACGCGCACCAGACGGTCGTCACGCTTCGCGCAACCGATCACCGTTTGGTAATCGATAGCACAAGGCAGCACAAAGCCATCATTGTAATCGGTGTGCTCGCCAATCAGGTTAACCCGGCCTGGAGCCTGAATTGTATGGGTCGCCGGATAACCAAATTGTTCGGCGAAGAGATGTTGGGTTTTATCTTTCAGACTCATTTTTTATTCTCCGGATTGGCGAAAGTGAATATCGGATACGGCACGCAAGCGTTCTGCGGCTTGCTCTGCGGTTAAATCACGTTGGGTTTCAGCCAGCATTTCATAGCCGACCATAAATTTACGCACTGTTGCGCTACGCAGCAGTGGCGGATAGAAATGAGCGTGTAACTGCCAGTGACCATTTTCCTCACCGTTAAACGGTGCACCGTGCCAGCCCATGGAATACGGGAATGAGCACTGGAAAAGGTTGTCGTAACGGCTGGTCAGTTTTTTCAGCGCCAGGGCCAAATCGCTGCTTTGCTCGGCGCTAAGATCGGTGATGCGTAGAATATGGGCTTTTGGCAGCAGCAGCGTTTCGAACGGCCACGCGGCCCAGTAAGGCACTACAGCAATCCAGTGTTCGGTTTCTACCACCGTACGACTGCCGTCTTTAAGCTCGCGCTGTGCGTAATCGACCAACATCGGCGAGCCATTTTTGGCAAAGTATTCACGCTGCAGCACATCTTCACGTGCCACTTCGTTTGGCAGGAAGCTGTTTGCCCAAACCTGGCCGTGCGGATGCGGGTTGGAGCAGCCCATTGCTGCGCCTTTATTTTCAAAAACCTGCACCCACGGATAGGTTTTACCCAGATCCGCAGTCTGTTCTTGCCAGGTTTTGACCACTTCTTCCAGTGCTGTTACGGAAAGTTGCGGCAGCGTTTTGCTGTGATCTGGGGAGAAGCAGATAACCCGGCTGGTACCGCGAGCGCTTTCACAACGTAAAAGTGGATCGCTGTTTTCAGGCGCGTCTGGCGTGTCCGTCATCAACGCGGCAAAGTCGTTAGTAAAAACAAAAGTGCCGGTATATTGCGGATTTTTATCGCCAGTGACGCGCGTATTTCCGGGACACAAGAAACAATCCGGATCGTGCGTCGGTAATGTTTCCTGTGATGGTGTTTCTTGGGCCCCTTGCCATGGGCGCTTAGCCCGATGTGGAGAGACCAGAATCCATTGTCCGGTTAGGGGGTTAAAACGGCGATGTGGATGATCCACCGGGTTAAACTGCTCCATCACATTTCCTTAGTCTGGATAACCTTGAGGATGGCGAGACTGCCAGCGCCAGGTATCATCTGCCATTTCTTGCAGAGTCCGGCTGACACGCCAGTTAAGTTCTTGATCGGCTTTGGTGGCATCTGCCCAATAAGCGGGGAGATCACCTTCACGGCGCGGGGCGAAGTGATAATTCACCGGCTTGCCGCAAGCGGTACTGAAAGCGTTGATCACATCCAGCACGCTGCTACCAACGCCTGCGCCGAGATTATAAATATGCACGCCAGGCTTGCCTTGTAGTGTTTGCATTGCTGCAACATGGCCATCGGCAAGATCCATAACGTGAATGTAGTCGCGCACGCCAGTACCGTCTTCGGTTGGGTAATCGTTACCAAAGACTGCCAGTGAATCACGACGTCCTACTGCAACCTGCGCGATGTACGGCATCAGGTTGTTGGGAATGCCTTGCGGGTCTTCGCCCATATCGCCTGATGGATGTGCGCCAACCGGGTTGAAGTAACGCAGCAGCGCCACGCTCCAGTTTGGCTGGGCTTTTTGCAAGTCAGCCAGAATCTGTTCAACCATTAACTTGCTGCGGCCATATGGGCTTGCAGGTGTGCCGGTTGGGAAACTTTCAACGTAAGGGATTTGCGGCTGGTCGCCATAAACTGTTGCAGATGAACTGAAGATGAAGTTGGTGACATTAGCCGCGCGCATGGCAGAAATCAGGCGCAAGGTGCCGGTAACGTTGTTGTCGTAATATTCCAGCGGCTTGTTAACCGATTCGCCAACGGCTTTGAGCCCGGCAAAATGGATTACGGCATCAATTTGATGATCGTGGAAAATTTCAGCCAGCAATGCTTCATCACGGATATCGCCGTCAATGAACAGAGGGTGTTTGCCGCCAAGACGTTCAATTACTGGCAGCACACTACGTTTGCTATTGCACAAATTGTCCAGAATGACGACATCATGACCATTTTGCAGTAGTTGCACGCAGGTATGACTGCCAATGTAACCGCTACCACCTGTTACCAATACTCTCATTTTGCTCTCCATTACGCGTATGGTATGTATTAAACATAGCATAACAGAGATGGCAAAAGTGTGACATGGGATAAATTAGTGGAATCGCTTACACTAGTATTTCAACGGCGGCCTTTAGCAGTAAAAATGATTATAAAACAAATGGTAGCTACGAGGATGTTGCGGGTTGTCTGAAAGTAGGGTGGCAAAACGAAAACGTAGCCACCCCGGCGGAAAGGGCTTTATCTTTCAGGCGCTATAAATCTTCAAACTCGTAGCGATAAGCGTCGTCATTAGCAACGAAAGTCAGCCGCTTAGTGATGCATTCAGGCGCGTCTTCGGCATGGTGAGAGACAAACAGTAATTGCGTTTCCCCTTCACCAATCAAAATATCAATGAAACGACGCACTAACTGGCGGTTTAATGGATCGAGCCCTTGTAGTGGTTCATCCAGAATCAATATCGTTGGGTGTTTAACCAATGCACGGGCAATCAAGGCAAGGCGCTGCTGGCCCCATGACAGACTATGGAATGGCGCATCAGCGATGGCGTTATCCATACCGAGCATGTTCAGCCATTCGCGGGCAAGTTTATGCTGACGGTCCGAAACAGCCTGATAAATGCCAATCGAATCAAAATACCCAGACAGAACAACGTTTCTTACTGTGGTGCTCACGCGATAATCCAGATGTAAGTTACTGCTGACGTAACCGATATGCTTTTTGATATCCCAGATGGTTTCGCCGCTGCCGCGACGGCGGCCAAACAGTGTCAGATCGTTACTGTAGCCTTGTGGATGATCGCCAGTTACCAGGCTCAATAATGTTGATTTACCCGCCCCGTTGGGGCCAACAATTTGCCAGTGTTCACCAGGGTTTACCGTCCAGGAAAGCTTGTGCAGGATAGGCCGCTCATTATATTCCACCACACCATCACGCAAAATAATGCGCGGCTGATCGGTAGGCAGAGTGTAACGAGCACTTGGGTCATCAGCTTCTGGCAGCGCAACGCCTGTTAGTTTTTCGCTGTAGGCAAGCTGCGCAATTAACGCCTGTTCCAGCAGTTTTTGTTTTTCGCCCACTTCAATCAGCGCACAATCTGCCAGCACGCCAGCATGCTGTACAAAATCAGGGATTTCATCGAAGCGATTAAGCACCAGCACCACGGTGTAACCCTGTGTGCTTAGTTCACCTAATAGCCCTGCCAATTGTTCACGGGACTGCACATCCAGCCCGTCAAACGGTTCGTCGAGAATAAGCAAATCAGGCTGCGACATCAGCGCCTGGCAAAGCAGCGTTTTGCGCGTCTCTCCGGTTGAAAGGTATTTAAAACGGCGAGTCAGTAACGGGGTAATACCAAAAAGCTGCGCTAGTTTCTGGCAACGGTTTTCATCTTTGACTTCATCCTGAATAATTTCCGCCGTCGTGCGACCCGTGTCGTCTTCGTCCGGGCTCAACAGGTCAGTGTTATTGCGCTGCCATTCATCGCTGACCAATTTTTGCAGCTGTTCAAAGGAAAGATGAGCAATACGAGAAAACGAGCACTGGCGCTCGCCTTTCTGTACGGGTAGGGAACCCGCAAGTGCACGGGCGAGGGCTGATTTCCCACTACCGTTAGCGCCCACAAACGCCCAGCTTTCACCGGCGTTAATGGTTAAATCATTGAGGGCCAGAGTTCGGGTATCGCTAAGGTGAAATATCCCTTGCGAAATTTGCAACGTCGACATAGATCATCCCATTTTTTGCAGTCATTAAACTCAGATTTACGGATTGCCTGTCTTGTTGTCAATTCGCCAGGTTTTTTTAGCACAGAGTGGCGATAATCACTCGATCGGCATTAAAAAATGCTATGACTTCAGCACCTTCTACCAGTTTCTGAATTTCCACCACGTTATTCGGAACGGTCGCACATAACGTTTGTCCATCAGGCAATTGCACCAGAACTTCGCTTTGTTCCGCACCTTGCTGAATATTGCTGACAATGCCAGCGAGCTGGTTGTCTGCGCCGCTGGCACGTTTTGTATCGGTGGTGATTTCCACCCACGGCGCTTTAATCAAAACAAGGACTTCTTTGCCTTCGCTCAAACCCAGGCGTTCTGCGCTTTGACGCGTAATTGCTGCTTGCAAACGTGTGGTGCCATCAGCCAGTAAGATATCGACGTGCTGTTGTACTTGCTCGCTGTTGCGATGCAGAACAGTGCCAAAAAGCTGATTACGGGCGCTGGTTTGCAATGAGAATCGTGAAATTGCAGCGAGTAGACTATCGAGTGGTAGCGCGTCATCACGCAGCACATCAAAGGCTTTTTGTTGGATTTGCGCGAGCAGTTCATACAGTTGGATAAGACGTTCACCATAACGTGTAAGTATCGCGCCGCCACCGCCTTTACCGCCTGTTGCTCGTTCAACTAATGTCTCATCGCTTAACTGATTCATCTCATTGATGGCATCCCAGGCACTTTTGTAGCTGATGCCTGCAAGCTTCGCACCCTGGCTAATTGAGCCGGTATGTTGTATTTGTTTAAGTAGCGCGATACGACGTGGATCGGCGAACAGCCGATGCTGGAGTTTCAGCGTCAGTAAAATTTCAGCTTGCATAACCGCTCCGTAATAAGGAAAACGCCATTTTCCCCTATTGCGCGGGGTTGGGCAAATCGCACAAAAGGAGAGTGCGTTTTTCTGTCAGGTCGTTAGAATAGCCGTTCTCACTTTTGTTGGAGGCATCCATGTTAGAGTTATTGAAAAGCTTGGTGTTTGCCGTGGTCATGGTGCCAATCGTTATGGCGGTGATCCTCGGACTTATCTATGGATTGGGTGAAGTCTTTAACGTCTTCTCAAAAGTCGGTCACAACGACCAACCGAAACAAAACCATTGATTCTCTAACGCCCGCTGATGCGGGCGTTTTCTTTAGAAGTTTAGCAGCGGTAGTACCGCCGGTATCTGCGATAGCAGGTACAACACCAGCCCGATTGATCCCCCAACTAGCGTGCCGTTAATGCGGATAAACTGTAAATCCTTGCCGATATTCAGCTCGATTTGCCGCGACATATCCTGGGCATCCCAGCTTTTCACCGTATCGCTAATATGGCGAGTCAGGAACGTAGCAAACTCAGGGGCAATCTTTTGTACTGCCTGCTCCAGATGCTCGTTTAATGAAGCGCGTAACGCGCTGTCAGCAACTAGCGTTTCCCCAAGCCATTGTCCAGCCTCAGCAATTCGCTGTTTCACACGCGAGTCCTCAGCATTAACATCAACCTTCAGCCATTGCCGCAAATCGCCCCAAAGTTCGCCCAGATAGCGGTTAAACGCCTCATCCTCTTTCAAATAACTCTTGATGCTGTCTGCTTTTTCCGCCATCTGCGGCGAGTGCTTAAGATTCTCGATAAGCTTTAATGTAGCGCGGTCGAATGCCTGGCGAATCTGATGGCCCTGATCGTGGCTGACATCATCGAGAAACGAGTTCACCGCATTGGAAACCAACTGGGCGCTATGTTCCCCCAGCCATTCTGTCGGCAGAATGCTGGCTTTACGTGGGTGCTCCGTTTCCAGCCAGCGCACAATCTGGTGGGCAATAAACACCCGCGTACTGTCACGCTTAATCAGCGTGAGCATTTGAGCAATCACGGCGTCGAGCAATTCCTGATGGCGGTTATTTTTGGTCAGACTTTCCAGCAGCAGAGCACTTGAATGCGTTAAATCGACTTTATCAATTGCCTTATGTACCGCCTGGCGGATTAAACGCTGAATACGCGCATCGTCTGTTAAGTCCAAAAACGCGCTCATCACTTGCAGCAAATGCTGCCCAACGCGCTGCGCATTGTCGGGCTTGCTGAACCACTGGCCAATCATATGCGCCGGTTCATGGCGGCGAATCAGCGCTATGAGTGATTGAGTATCAAGAAACTTTTCCTGCACAAAGATGCCCAGGTTTTCACCAATGCGGTCTTTGTTACGAGGAATAATTGCCGTATGGCGGGAAATAAAAGGAATCGGCACGCGATGAAACAACGCGGTAACGGCAAACCAGTCAGCGAGTGCACCGACCATAGCAGCTTCAGCAATCGCTTTTAAGCCGCTAACCCAGAATCCCGGTGGCAAAAAGAGGGTTATCACAAAAGTCACAGCCGCAATCAGCAGCAAGGAAAGCGCAAGGCGCTTGGTGCGTTTCAGTTCAGTCATTTTCTCCATCAACTAAGCATAGAACGGTGAGGACTGAAGCGGTAGGGCAAATTTGGGGTGAGATTCATCTCGATCGATTTCGATTAACTAAATTTCCCACCTCTTCAAATTGTTATAAAAATCTTTTTGCAAGCGACTTGCCTGGTGCGCTCATTTAACGATACTGTATATATATACAGTTATTCTTGTTGGGGGATTATATGGCAGCGCTGACTCTTTTTGTTTTTGGTTTATCAGCAAGTGATGGAGCATAACCATGGGCGCCTTTCCATCACCGGCGCAGGATTATGCCGAGCAGAGCATTAATCTTCATGACTTGCTGGTTAAACACCCTACAGCCACGTATTTCGTGCGTGCTTCGGATGATTCGATGATCAACGGTGGAATCGGTAAGGATGATTTACTGGTGGTCGATAGCGCTAAGACGGCGGTGCATAACAATATTGTGATTGCAGCAATCAATGGCGAATTTATTGTCAGGCAGTTACAGCTTCGGCCGGTGATTCAGTTAATGCCACTCAATCGTGCCTACAAACCTACCTTTATCGGAACCGATGAAGGGCTTGAGATATTTGGTGTCGTCACTTTCATTGTGAAATCGGCGAGTGAATGATGTTTGCTCTGGTGGACGTGAATAGTTTTTACGCGAGCTGTGAAGCTATCTTTCGGCCCGACCTGAAAGGCAAGCCAGTGGTTGTGCTAAGTAACAATGATGGCTGCATTATTGCGCGTAATGCCGAGGCTAAAAACTGTGGTGTGCAAATGGGAGGGCCGTATTTCAAGCAGAAGGATCTTTTCCGGCAAAAAGGTGTCGTTGCCTTCAGCAGTAATTACGAACTCTACGCCGATATGTCTTATCGGGTGATGACGACGCTGGAGGAAATATGCCCGCGTGTTGAGGTTTACTCCATTGATGAAGCTTTTTGCGATCTTTCTGGGGTGCGAAATTGTCGCAATCTGAAAGAATTTGGCCGGGAGATTCGTGACGTTCTTTTGCAACGCACGCATTTAACAGTGGGCGTGGGAATAGCCCAGACAAAAACTTTGGCGAAGCTTGCGAACCACGCAGCGAAAAAGTGGCCGCTAGAATCGGGTGGTGTTGTTGATCTGTCTGGTCGCGAGCGGCAACGCCAATTAATGGCGGCGTTTCCTGTTAGTGAAGTCTGGGGAATTGGTCGCCGAATCAGTAAAAAGCTTGATGCCATGGGTATTAAAACCACACTACAGCTGGCGGATGCGGATATTCGTTTTATTCGTAAACACTTTACTGTTGTGCTGGAGCGTACGGTACGTGAACTGCGCGGTGAATCTTGCCTGGGGTTTGAAGAGTTTGCGCCGACAAAACAGGAAATTATTTGCTCTCGCTCCTTTGGCGAGCGGCTTACCGAGTACGAACATATGCGTCAGGCTATTTGTAGTTATGCGGCACGCGCCGCAGAAAAACTCAGAGCTGAGCACCAGTATTGCCGACATATTTCTGCCTTCGTCAAAACATCACCTTTCTCTGCGAATGAACCCTACTATGGCAACCAGGCGATGGTGAAATTGCTGACACCTACGCAGGATAGTCGAGATATTATCGCTGCCGCCACGCGCTGCCTGGAAGCTATCTGGAGAAGTGGCCAGCATTATCAAAAAGGCGGGGTTATGCTGGGCGATTTTTTTAGCCAGGGCATCGCGCAACTTACTCTGTTTGATGAAAACCCACCACGGGCCAACAGCGAAATGCTGATGCAGGTGATAGACGGCATTAATCAGAAGAAAGGTAAAGGGACTATCTATTTTGCAGGGCAGGGGATTGAGCAGCCATGGCAGATGAAAAGAGCGATGTTGTCACCGCGTTATACGACTCGAGCTTCAGATGTATTGAGGGTGTAATAAAGGGCGAGAAAGTGGCTGGAAAGTTTCCCTTAGCTCAAAATACAGACATAAAAAAGCAGCCATAATAGGCTGCTTTCTAAGAGGTTGCTGGTCGGCACGGAGAGATTCGAACTCTCGACCCTCGCCACCCCATGACGATGCGCTACCAGGCTGCGCTACGTGCCGAAGCATAAAAAATAATACTACTTATCTGGCGATCGTTTGCAAGACGGCTTATTGCTAACTGTTTCATAAATATACAATCAGTTGGCAATAAAGCGCTTCTCATCAGTTAGCACTTGCAGCAATAACCCAAGTTGAGGCTTGGTTTCTTTGATGCTTTCGCCTTTCAAATCGTACATCCGGTAGTTGCCATTGTTATCAAGCACCAGCGTCATGGTCGGCAAAGTAATTGCAAGACTGTTGTTATCAGCACCAACTACCCAGTTATTACGGCGTGTTGCGGCAAACAAGTCTTCACCTTGTGAATACTCATTCGCTGGGTTTTTGACATGAAGCAGGCGCTGCATCAGCGTTGTCATGACATCCTGGTGATCGGTGAGCTTCGTAATGGTCTGTGCAGGTGTGCCCGGCCAATGGATAACCAGTGGCACCTGAATTCGTGAACGTGACCATGCGAAGGAGTCTTGCTGCTCTTTGCCAAGAGGCACACCGTGGCCTGCGGTAATAATCACAACTGTATTCTGGAGCTTGCCTGAGGCTTCCAGCGCATCAAGCACACGTTTGATTTGCTCATCAACGTTACCAGCTGCACGCGCATAGTGGCGAGCAAAGGCTTGCTGATTAGTATCTGCCGTGATGCTGGTGCCGTTAAAGGCAACCCACGAGAACCAACGGTTGTCATCAGATGCGTACTGCGTCAGCCAGTTAATCCATTGCGAGGCTGTTTGTCCGTCAGATTGGCTCTGCGCTGAAGGTAAAGAGAAGTCAGACAACAGGGCCTGGCGGTACATCGACGAGTCAAAACCATCGGAAGCGAACAGCCCCAATTGATAACCTTGTTGGTTCAATGCAGTAATTAATGCTGCTGGGATTCGGGCTGATAAAACACCGTCCATATACGCAGGCGAAATCCCATAGAACAGGCCAAAAATACCGCTGTCGGTACCGTTACCAGCACTCATATGTTGCTTGAAGTTAATGTTGCTGGCGGCAAATTCGTTGAGGTTCGGCAAGTTTTTCGGCGCGTATTCAGCGTTCAGACCATCGACGGTAATCAGCAATACATTGTGGCCCGCGCCCATATCACGGAATTGCAGATCGCTAAGCGGGTACTGTACCGATACAGCTTCAGGATTACCCTGTTCCACCAGGCGACGTTGGTACTCCTTCGCATCCAGCAGGCCATGTTTTTCGAGGAAACGACGGGCTGTCATTGGATAGGAGAGCGGCAAGTTGGCACGCTGCATGGTAATCGGGCGATAGAAATTCGCATCAGCCCAGATATACATAATATGGCTGCTGAAGAATGCGACGAAGAACAGCACAACAACAGGTTTTGCATAATGTTTACGACGCCCCAGGCTGCGCAGTTTCTGCCAGCTCCAGGTCGCAAACAGCATTTCAATCAATAAAATTACCGGTACGCTGATAAACATCAGCTGCCAGTCTCGCGCCATTTCACTCTGGTCGGGGTTAATCACCAGTTCCCAGACAATCGGATTAAGATGGAGATGGAAGCGAGTAAAGACTTCGCTGTCGATAAGCAGAAGTGTCATGCCTGCAGTAGCAAGCGCTGCCGAGATAAAGCGCATCAGGCGCTGTGACATGACAACGAAGGTCAGCGGGAAGAGAATCAGCAGGTAAGTGGCGAAAACCACAAAACTAAAATGACCGATAACACTCAGCCAGGAATAAATACGACCCGTGAGTGTTGCCGGCCAGTCAGCGACAAATAGATAGCGGCTACCCAGCAGCGTTGCCAGCAGGATATTGAACAGGGCGAACCAATGTCCCCAACTGACCATCTGGGAAACTTTTTCGCGGTAGCGCTGACGATTAGTCACCATAACGTGTAACTACAATCCCTTAATGAGCTTTGTCTTCGCTCACGGAGGCTTGCAGTGCCTCTGCGAAAGAGCGAGCCAGCGAGCGGCGTTGAGCAGAAGCTACGCTGGTATTAATCAGGTTGGTGACCATATTTCCCAGCACCATCAGGGAAAGATCGGTTGGCGTTTGGTGCTTTTCCAGCACGCTCGCCAGTTCACTCAACAGTTCTTCGACGCGTTCGTCACTATAACGGGATATTTGTGGCATAAATTAACAATCAATTAGATTCAGGAAAGGGCGTTATCTTACCGTAGAAGGACCTGTTTTTCTGCTTTTTTATCTTTCCCCCTTCATACTTCAAGCTGCACGTGCGTTGGCTGCCTTCTTGCCGCCCGAATTATTTAGGGGAGGTTGCACAAGGCTTCTGGCAATGGTTGAATACCGCCGAGTTTAAAAGGAGAGTTTATCATGAGTCTGGATATCAACCAGATTGCCTTACACCAGTTGATCAAACGCGGCGAACAGACACTTGAAGTCGTGCTGCGTGATTCTCTGTTGGCAACGAACGGCGCCGTAGAAGAAATGATGGCCGAATTGCACCGCGTATATAGTGCAAAAAATAAAGCATATGGTCTGTTCAGCGAAGAGAGTGAATTAGCGCAAGCCCTGCGTTCACAGCGAAAAGGTGATGAGGATTTCCTCGCCTTCAGCCGTGCTGCGACCGGTCGTTTGCGTGATGAGCTGGCAAAATATCCATTTGCTGATGGCGGCATTGTGCTGTTTTGCGAATATCGCTACCTGGCGGTGGAATATTTACTGGTAGCGGTGCTGAACAATTTAAGCAGCATGCGCGTCAACGAAGAGCTGGATATCAGTTCTACGCATCACCTGGATATCAACCACGCCGATATCGTGGCGCGTATCGATCTGACCGAATGGGAAACCAACCCGGAATCCACGCGTTACCTGACTTTCCTGAAAGGGCGAGTGGGGCGCAAAGTTTCTGACTTCTTTATGGATTTCCTCGGTGCTAGCGAAGGCTTGAACGCTAAAGCGCAGAACAAGGGCTTGTTGCAAGCGCTGGATGATTTCACCAACGAAGCGCAGCTGGATAAAAATGAGCGTCAGGCCGCGCGTCAGCAGGTTTATGCCTACTGTAACGAGCAACTCCAGGCGGGAGAAGAGATCGAACTTTCTTCCCTTGCAGACGAGTTACCCTGGGCTGTTGACGACAAAAACTTCCAGCAGTTCACTGCTGATAAAGGCTATGAACTTGAAGAAAGTTTCCCGGCTGACCGTGGAACATTGCGCCAGTTAACCAAATTCGCCGGTAGCGGTGGTGGGTTAACGATTAGTTTTGATGCGATGCTACTTGGTGAGCGTATTTACTGGGATCCAGCGACTGACACGCTGACCATTAAGGGCACGCCACCGAATCTGCGCGACCAGTTACAACGTCGCAGTTCTGGAAAATAGCCATAAAAAAACCCGCCGAAGCGGGTTTTTTTTCGAACTAAATTCGCGATTAAGCGCGAACGAAGTCGATGTGGCTCAGTTTTGGCTTGAACGGGTGACGCTGAACAGCCTGAACTTTAACCTTAACTTCTTTACCGTCTACAACCAGAGTCAGAACTTCTTCGTAGAAACCTGGTTTAGCTTGCAGGTTCATTACGTTGTCGTGATCCAGTTCGATAGAGATCGCAGCTTCGGAACCACCATAGATGATTGCCGGGAATTTGTTAGCTGCACGCAGGCGGCGGCTCGCACCCTTGCCCTGCTCTTTGCGTTCTACTGCATTGATAGTAAACATTAACTGTTTCTCTCTTAAATAATCCTGTTACAGGCGACCCAGCAACAGGTAAGTGATCTGCTTTGCGGATGCAAAAGCGGGCGCATTATAGCCATTCCACGCGACATCAGCAATTAAAAGAACCTTTAGCCGCGTAATTCATTTGCCCGGCGGAAGCGTCCTTCGTAATCAAATACCTTTTCCCGCACATTCCAGAAGTTGCCGTTCTTGCGTGCGACGACAAAATCCGGGTGGCGAAGTGCAGATTGCTGAGCCACAACATCAGCGGCGTTTATCCAACGTAGCGGCACGCCTGGTGCACGGCTGTGTGGCCGAATAAATAGCTGCTCGAAAGCCATACGTTGGGCGGGTGTTTGCAGGCGGAAGCGCTCACTGACATCTGCGCCATCTTCATCAAAATAGGTAATCTTTAGCCAGTCACCTTTTTCGTCGCCGCCGTGTTGCAGCGTCATTCCGCCACAGCGCAGCACCAGGGCATCTTTCAATTTCAGTGCGGCTTTTAACATATCGTCGGGATCGACCAGAACATGGTCACACTGGTGGCAGCGACGGGCGGCAATATCGTTCTCTGCATTACATTGCGGACAATTTTTGAAACGGAAGCGGTAATCACATTGTTCGCGTGCGCCGTCGTCATCTTCAAACCAGCCCTGGCAGCGGCGGCCAAAGTGTTCAATCAATGTGCCGTCGCTGGTGGTCTTGCCCCAAAAGGTGTTGGCAAAACCGCATGAAGGGCAAAAGACCTGGACGGGCACATTGTCGCTTTTGCCTTTCACCGCGCCGACTTCGGGCGTGAACAGGTCATGGGGATTTCCAGCGTAATCCAGTATCAAGCAATCTTTTTTACCGGGAGCCAGGCGCAAACCGCGACCAACAATTTGTTGATAAAGGCTGACAGACTCTGTCGGGCGCAAAATAGCAATCAAATCGACATGCGGTGCGTCAAAGCCGGTGGTGAGCACGGAAACGTTAACCAGGAAACGGAATTGCTGGTTTTTAAACGCCTCTATTAATGTATCGCGTGCGGGCCCAGGAGTGTCGGCAGTAATCAGTGCCGCATCATTTGCGGGCAGCAGTGCTGTTACTTCTTTTGCGTGCTCGACTGTTGCGGCAAAAACCATCACGCCGCGCCTGTCGGCGGCAAACTCAACAATCTGGCTGATGATATGCGGGGTGATGCGCTTTTGTTGTTTCAGTTCACGGTTAAGATCAGCTTCGCTAAATAAACCGTTCGATTGCGCCTGCAAACGGCTGAAGTCGTACTGTACCACCGGCATATCCAGCCGCTCAGGTGGTGTTAAATAGCCGTGCTTAATCATGTAACGCAGCGGTAATTCGTAAATGCAGTCGCGGAACAGGGCGTTTTCATTGCCACGAACCATGCCGTGATAGTGAAAATGGTAGATCCAGCCTTTCCCCAGCCGATAGGGTGTTGCGGTCAGGCCAAGCAGACGCAGTTTAGGATTTGCCGTGCGTAAATGTGCGAGGATTTGCTGGTACTGGCTATCGTCGGCATCACCAATGCGGTGGCATTCATCGACAATCAGCAACGAAAACTCGCCGTGGAATTGCTCAAGATTGCGGGCTACAGACTGGACGCTACCGAAAACAACTTTGCCATTGCTCTCTTTGCGTTGTAGACCGGCAGCGAAAATATCGGCTTCCAGGCCAAGCGCGCAATATTTTGCATGGTTTTGCGCGACCAGCTCTTTAACGTGTGCAAGTACTAACACTCGTCCTCGCGCCACACGGGCAAGTTCGGCAATCACCAGACTTTTTCCCGCGCCCGTAGGCAGCACAATCACCGCAGGGGTGATGTTTTTACGGAAATAGTGCAGCGTGGCGTCTACTGCTTCTTGTTGGTAGGGGCGTAAGGTAAAGGACATTATTGATCAGGTCTGTGAAACATCAGCGGCGATTATGCCATGAAACAGGGTTTTAGCTTGAGAGACTTTTCTATCCGGCTATACTGGCAAACTAATTAACAGGCAAACGAATTTTACCCATATAAACGGGCTGATGCCCGGCCAGCTGTTTTGTACTGGTACCTCTTAGAAACAGGCAATATTTAATGCGACTCGATAAATTTATCTCTCAGCAGCTTGGCGTGAGCCGTGCTATTTCTGGCCGTGAAATCCGCGCAAACCGTGTCACCATTGATGGTGAAGTGGTTCGTGACGCCTCTTTTAAGCTGAACCCTGAGCACCAGGTTGAGTTTGATGGTCGCTCGCTGACACAGCAAGTCGGCCCTCGCTACTTTATGCTTAATAAGCCGCAGGGTTATGTTTGTTCGACAGAAGACCCGGATCATCCAACCGTGCTCTATTTCCTTGATGAGCCAATGGCGCACAAACTGCATGCAGCAGGGCGTCTGGATATCGACACTACCGGTCTGGTATTGATGACCGATGATGGTCAGTGGTCGCACCGCATTACTTCTCCGCGTCATCATTGTGAGAAAACCTATCTGGTGACACTTGAGAATCCGATCTCCGATGACACAGCAGAACAATTTGCAGCTGGCGTTCAACTGCATAATGAAAAAGATCTGACACTGCCAGCCACACTTGAAGTGATTACTCCGCTTGAAGTGCGTTTGACCATCAGCGAAGGCCGTTACCACCAGGTAAAACGGATGTTTGCGGCGGTAGGCAACCATGTGGTTGGCTTGCATCGTGAACGCATTGGCGCAATTGCTATGGATGCAGATCTCGCACCCGGCGAATACCGCACATTAACCGAAGAAGAAGTTGCCAGCGTTGGCATGCCGCCACGTTAATTCCAGGAGGAAGCTTGAGCAGTAAGCAAAACTCGTCAATTGGTATTGTGGTGATACTTGGCCTGCTGGCCATGTTAATGCCGTTATCAATAGATATGTATTTACCGGCCCTGCCGGTTATCGCCTCGGAATTTGGCGTGCCAGCGGGCAGCGCACAAATGACGTTAAGTACCTATATTCTTGGCTTTGCTATTGGGCAGCTATTTTATGGTCCGATGGCAGACAGCATTGGCCGTAAGCCAGTGGTGCTGGGTGGTACGCTTGTCTTTGCTGCGGCGGCAATTGCTTGCGCGCTCTCACAAACGATTGATCACCTGATTGCAATGCGTTTTCTGCATGGTCTTTCTGCTGCTGCGGCAAGCGTGGTGATTAACGCCCTGATGCGTGATATTTATCCAAAAGAAGAGTTCTCGCGCATGATGTCGTTCGTCATGCTGATAACCACTATTGCACCACTTGTAGCACCGATGGTCGGTGGGGCAGTGCTGGTATGGTTTAGCTGGCATGCAATCTTCTGGATCCTGGCACTGGCGGCACTACTGGCATCAGCGATGATTTTCTTCCTGATCCACGAAACGCTACCCGTAGAACGTCGGCAGAAATTTCATTTACGTACAACGATAGGTAACTTCGCGACGTTGTTCCGTCATAAGCGTGTGTTGAGCTATATGTTGGCGAGTGGTTTTAGCTTTGCAGCAATGTTCTCATTTTTGAGTGCTGGCCCATTTGTTTATATTGAACTCAATCACGTTGCGCCACAGCATTTTGGTTACTACTTCGCGCTTAACATCTTGTTCTTGATTGTGATGACGCTAATTAATAGCCGCTTCGTACGTCGTTTCGGCCCGCTGGCAATGTTCCGCTTTGGGTTGTTTGTCCAGTTTGCTATGGCTATCTGGCTGGTACTTAGTACGATGCTGGGGTTCGGTTTTTGGTCGATGGTGTTGGGCGTAGCGGCGTTTGTTGGGTGCGTTTCAATGGTGTCGTCAAACGCGATGGCGGTAATTCTTGATGAGTTTCCACATATGGCGGGAACAGCTTCTTCGCTGGCTGGCACGTTTCGTTTTGGTATCGGCGCATTAACCGGCGCGCTGCTATCTTTTGCGACGTTTAATTCAGCATGGCCAATGATTTGGTCGATCGCGGTGTGTGCTACATGCTCTATTGTGTTTTATCTCTACGCAAGTCGCCCTCGATTAGCCACTAAATAATCCTAAAGTATGTAAACGGGTATCGCCAGATGCCCGTTCTTTAATCCAAATCAACGAAAATCCCCCATTAGCGTCTACAATTTGTTTCTCAAATGTAAACGTATCAACAATAAAAAGTCACATTCTTGTAGTTAAAAAGGTTGAGTTACATCGCAGAAAGCGTTACATATAGCGCCGAAATGTGTGCGGCACCACAAAAATAAAACGTTAAATATGAAATGGTAGACAAATAATTACAACGGATGTAAGCGGTTTCCAGGTTGTTTACACACAAAGCATCAACATTGTGTTAACCTTTATGTAAACTGTTTGTGAAATATTTTTGGATTTTTTGGGGACACCACAGTGAATACGTTACAGCTTTCCATTGTTCATCGCTTACCGCATAAATATCGTTGGTTGGCGGGTTTTGCAGGTTCCAGAGTTGAACCGATTCCGCAAAATGGTCAGAACGCTGAAAATTGTCTGATTGGCCTGAAATTGCTTAGCGACAACAATAGTGATTCAGCCTGGCCGACGATGCACAAACTAAGCCTGGCGCTGAGAGATATCGAAGTGGATTCTGCCGTCGTGGAATGTGAAGGTCAGCCATGCCTGTTTGTTAACCGTCAGGATGAGCAAACTGCAACGTGCAGACTTAAGAACTTCGGCGTGGCTATTGCTGAATCTTTCTCCAGCACGAATCCCTTTTGATTCTTAAGCTTGCAAATCAAGCAAGCGCGAGTAACTGGCGTGTGTATTCCGCCTGAGGTGCTGCAAAAATTTGCTGGCATGCTCCTTGCTCAACCACTTCTCCCTGCCTCAGTACCACTACCTGGTGGCATAATGATTTCACTACTCGCAAGTCATGGCTGATAAAAATGTAGGCCAACTGATGCTTTTCTTGTAACGACTTCAGCAACGCGAGTATTTGTGCTTGTACGGAGCGGTCGAGCGAAGAGGTCGGTTCATCAAGAATGATTAGCTCAGGTTGTAAAATCAGCGCTCTGGCAATGGCGATACGCTGTCTTTGTCCGCCAGAAAATTCTGCCGTATAACGATGCATTGTTTGCGGATCTAACCCCACCTCCTGCATTGCCACGATGACTTTTTGCTCACGTTCTGCCGCAGTTAACGCAGGCTGATGCACGCGTAAACCTTCTTCAATTATCTGCAAAACATCCAGACGTGGGTTCAACGATGAATTTGGATCCTGGAAAACGACCTGAATACGTCGACGCAGTGGTAGCAGCTTTTTGCGATTAAGCTCATGCAGTGGCTTGCCATCAAACCATATCTCACCGTTGGAATTAATTAGGCGTAGCAACGCAAGCCCAGTGGTACTTTTACCTGATCCTGACTCCCCAACCAGACCGATGCTTTCACCGGCACGCAGCGTAAAACTTAGGTCTTTTATTCCATAGTTATAACCGATGGTTTTCTTAAGCAACCCGCGGCGAATAGGGAAGGCGACCTGCAATCCTTGAACGGTCAATAGCGGCTTGCTGCTCTCATCTACGGGACGTGGGCTACCCGTGGGCTCGGCGTCCAGCAGTTGTTGCGTGTAAGGATGCTGCGGTGCAGATAACAGTTTAGTTGCGGAGTTTTGTTCAACACATTTACCGTTGCGCATGACAGCAACGTTATCCGCCAGCTTTTTGACGATATTCAGGTTATGGGTAATGAACAACAACCCCATATTCAGCTCTTGTTTGAGCTCTTTGAGTAATTGCAGAATTTGCGCCTGCACCGTGACATCCAGAGCAGTTGTCGGCTCGTCGGCAATAAGTAATTCTGGGCGAGTCAGCAGCGCCATGGCAATCATCACGCGCTGGCGCTCGCCACCAGAAAGCTGGTGGGGGAAATCAGTTAAGCGATTTGCCGCATTACGAATGCCAACCCGGTCCAGGCACGTAAGCATTTCAGCACGAGCGGCTTCACGGCGCATTCCACGATGCAGCGATAACACTTCATAAAGCTGCTTTTCAATATTGTGCAGCGGGTTTAGTGAAACCATCGGCTCTTGAAAAATCATGGCGATTTTGTTGCCACGTACGCTTCGAAGTGTGCGTTCAGGAGCATGTAATAACTCCTGCCCTTTAAAGAAGATCTCACCCGACGGATAAACAACTGGCGGCGCCGGTAACAGACGCAGCACCGATAACGCCGTGACGCTTTTCCCTGAGCCTGATTCACCGACTAACGCGAGTGTTTCACCGGCATTCACCTCGAGCGATAAATCGTCCACAACTTGCGCAATGGTGTCGCCGCTTCGGAAAGCCACGGATAAATTCTTTATGGACAGCAGTGGAGTCGTCATATCAGTGCGCCTTGCTCGGATCGAAGGCGTCGCGCACTGCTTCGCCGATAAAAATAAGTAACGTCAGCAATAGTGCCAGCGAGAGAAATGCGGTGATGCCAAGCCACGGAGCCTGAAGATTATTTTTGCCTTGCAGCAACAGTTCACCCAGTGATGGTGAACCAAGTGGCAAACCAAAGCCCAGGAAATCCAGTGAGGTGAGTGTGGTAATCGAACCGCAAAGAATAAACGGTAAGAAAGTCAGGGTGGCGACCATGGCGTTGGGCAGCATATGGCGTGTGATTATCGACCTGTCGCTAACACCCATTGCCTGTGCCGCGCGAATATAATCGAAGTTCCGGGTGCGCAGAAACTCTGCACGAACCACTCCCACCAGACTCATCCAGCCAAACAGCACCGTAATCCCCAACAGCCACCAGAAATTAGGCTGGATGACGCTTGAAAGCAGGATTATCAGGAACAGTGTCGGCATTCCGGACCACACTTCGATAAATCTCTGCCCCCATAAATCTACTCGCCCGCCGTAATAGCCCTGAACCGCACCAGCAACTATCCCAATCACGCTGGAAAAGAGTGTCAGCATCAGGCCGAAAAGAATGGAAATGCGCGTGCCGTAGAGAATGCGTGCCAGTACATCGCCACCGTTGGCGTCAGTCCCTAGCCAGTTTTGGGAACTTGGCGGGGAAGGGAAGGGAACAGTGGTAGCAAAGTTAATGGCACTAGAGCCAAAGCGAATCGGTGCCCAGATTACCCAACCTTTTTGGTTCAGACGTTCTGCAAGCCACGGGTCCTGATAATCAGCAGGGGTTGCTAGAGGCCCGCCGAAATCACTTTCACTATAATTGGCAATAAATGGGAAATAGAGACGTTCCTGGTAGTGAACGACCAATGGACGATCGTTAGCAATAAGCTCTGAACCGAGACTAAGCACAAACAGAACAGCGAATATCCACAACGACCAGTAGCCGCGTTTATTTTGACAAAACCGAGCCCAACGGGCCTGAGTCACAGGACTTAAACGGCTCATCCACGCCCCTCAAAATCAATACGCGGATCGACCAGCGTGTAAGTGATGTCGCTCAAAATATTCAGTAGCAAACCAATGAGCGTAAATATGTACAGCGTGCCGAACATTACCGGGTAATCGCGTGAGATGGTTGAGTCATAGCCCAATAAACCCAGGCCATTTAGCGAGAACATCACTTCGATTAGCAGTGAACCGGTAAAAAACATACTGATGAACGTGGCAGGAAAACCGGCAATCACTAATAGCATGGCGTTGCGGAACACATGGCGATAGAGGATTTTCTTTTCACTCAGCCCTTTGGCGCGGGCTGTAACCACATATTGTTTACGAATTTCATCAAGAAACGAGTTCTTCGTCAGCATGGTTAAGGTCGCAAAGCCACCGACTACTGTTGCCAGCACCGGCAAGGTGATGTGCCAGAGGTAGTCAATAATTTTCCCGTACCACGGTAAGGTATCGAAATTGGTCGACACCAACCCGCGTAGTGGGAACCAGTCCAGATAACTGCCACCGGCAAACAATACAATCAGCAAAATTGCGAATAAGAATGCGGGAATGGCGTAGCCAATGATAATAAAAGTGCTACTCCAGATATCAAAACTGCTGCCATTGCTGACGGCTTTTCGTATGCCGAGTGGGATCGACACGATATAGATAATCAGAGTGCTCCATAGGCCAATTGAGATAGAAACCGGCAGGCTTTCTTTAATCAGATGGATAACGGATGCGCTGCGAAACAGGCTGTCACCGAAGTCAAAACGCAAATAATCGCCAAGCATTTTGAAGTAGCGTTCATGGATCGGTTTATCAAAACCATAGCGATGAGTGATTTCAGCAATCACTTCCGGGTCGAGACCGCGCGCTCCTCGGTACTGGCTGTCACCAACGTTACCCACGCCAACACGCGTATGGCCGCTGCCCATAGTGTCAGTGCTCATACCCGGCATACCCGAACCATGGCCAAACTGAATTGCTGCAATAGCCTGATCTACAGGGCCGCCAGGTGCTATCTGTACGATGAAAAAATTGATGGTGATAATTGCCCACAACGTGGGGATTATCAGCAACAAGCGACGTAACAGATAACTTCCCATATATTCCCTTAACGCCTGTTGGCTGGTAATTGTGCGGCTTTATTGACGTCGTACCACCAGGTATCAAACCCGGTTGCGTATAACGGATGAATAGCCGGCTTTGAAAACTTGTTCCACCAGGCGAAACGATCTGCGGCCATGTACCACATCGGGATCATGTAGTAATTCCATGTCAGTACGCGATCCAGAGCCCTGCCTAAGGAAAGCAGCTTTTGTTTATCGCCTTGATTAGCCACAATCTGAGAAACCAGTTCGTCAACCACCGGGCTTTTCACTCCGGGGGCGTTATATGTGGAATCAACGTATTCCGAAGCCCATGCGATTTGCACGTCAGCACTGGGATATGGCATGGCGCTATAAAGCGTTGGGATCATATCGTAATCCCTCTTGCGCATGCGGTTAGTAAGCTGCGAGTTGTCGACCTGGCGAATTTCCATCGTGATCCCCAGCCGTTGTAAATTATGCTGGAACGGTAAAACCCATTGTGTGTTACCGGTAGCCCCTATTAGCAATTCGAAGGTGAAGGGTTTACCTGTTTTAACATTGATGAGTTTCTGGTCTTTCAGCTCCCATCCAACCTCTTTTAACAACGTCATGGCTTTGAGCAGGTTTTCTCGGTCAAAACCATTGCCGTTCGATTTTGGCGGGTTGTAGATGCTGGTGAATACTTCTGGCGGTAAATCCTTTTTCATGGGCGCCAGGAGGATGAGCTCATCCGCATGTGGGTAATCACGAGCGGCATATTCTGTATTCTGGAAATAACTGTTTGCCCGGCTGTAAGCGCCATAGAAAAGCGCTTTGTTCATCCACTCAAAATCAAAGGCCAGGCCAATCGCTTCGCGTACTTTCCGGTCTTCAAAAATTGGGCGCTGAATGTTAAATGCCAGCCAGCGTGCATCCTGAGCAGCATCATTGGGTTGTTCTTCTTTTACGATGAAATGGTTAGCAAAATTCTTTCCTGTGTAGCGCGTGGCCCAGTTTTTGGCTGAAACTTCGTTACGAAAATCGAACGCACCGGCTTTGAAAGCTTCGAAAGCGACGTTGTCGTCGAGGTAATAGTCGTACCGAATGGAGTCAAAATTCCAGCGCCCGCGGTTAACTGGCAAATTGGCAGCCCAGTAATCCCTGACACGTGAGTAGGTGATGTATTGCCCCATACGCCAGGCCGTTATTTTGTAAGGGCCACTTGCCAGAGGGGGAGCAGACAGAGGATCGCTGAGTTTATGATTCTTCCAGAATTTTTCAGGGAACACAGGTAGTGAGAACAAACCTAACATTCGTTCTTTACTGGGTGTTGCCAGTTCAATGCGCACCGTTAAAGGGGCAATTGCTCTCACTTTTGCGCCCTTATAAACCAGACGAAATTGCGGTACGCCTTCGATCATAAATTTATTGAAGGTAAAGGCTACATCGCTGGCTTTTATGGGCGTCCCATCATGAAAACGTGCCTGCGGATTAATTTCGATTTCAGCCCACGCAAAGTTATCTGGGTAGCGCGCCATCTCAGCGACCAGCGGGTAGTAGCTTCCCGGCTCGTCATCGGCGTTGGCAAAAAGCGTGTCATATAGGGTTTCGGTGCTTACACCCGGATTGCCACGCAGAGCATAGCGGTTGAAGTTATCAAAGGTGCCAATCGCCGAGAGCGTGATATCCCCGCCTTTCGGAGCTGCAGGGTTAACATAATCAAAATGTGTGAAGTTGATGGCGTATTTAGGTTCCCCTAAAACGGCAAAGGAGTAGCTTTCCTTGATGTTCTCAGCAAGGCCTGGGGCTGCAATCAGGCAAAGACTCAGCAGGGTGAAAATGCGGGCAAACATCGTATAGATCAATCCTTGTTGGGGAGGAGCTTACCTAATTGTTTCATCCCGAAACAATATCAGTGTCCAGGCAACGCCCCGCCGCGTTATAACGCCATGATGATAAATCATAAGTTATAGCCGCCATACTTCAAGCAGCGTCGGCGTTGGCTGGGCTCAAGCAAGTTCATCGTAGGTTTTTTGCTGATCGCCCCATGACTGCAATTGTTCAAGAGTGAGTGGGCGGGCGAAATAGTAGCCTTGTAAATAATTCACCCCTCGATCGATTAACCATTTGGCTTGCTCAGGTGTTTCTACACCTTCTGCAACTGTCGTCATGCTTAGCTTGCGAGCAAGGGTTAATACGGCATCAAGTACTGGGGATGTTACAGTTTCTAAACCTATAGAATTAACAAAGCCGCGATCGATCTTCAGATAATCCAGCTTAAAGCGTTCAAGATAGATAAGTGCGCTGTGCCCCGTGCCAAAATCATCGACTGCAGTTTGAAATCCTTGCTCATTCATCCATGTAAACAGGCAGCTGGCTTCATTTTCTTTCACCATATCTCGTTCAGTGATTTCGAAAATTAACTGGAAATGATGAAGGGGCAATGAGGCGGCAAAGGCTTGAATATCTTCTTTAAAGGTTGGTGAGTGTAAATGGCTAGGAGCCAGATTAACGCCGAGGCGCGCACCAGCCGGTAAGATGTGCTGGAGCTTTTTGGCATCGCGTGCAATCAATTCAAACAAATGGCGGGTGAGGGGAACGATCAATTGCTGTGCTTCGGCGAATGCAATAAATGCATCGGGAGGAATAGGCCCTGCAATTGGGTGGTTCCAGCGCATCAATACTTCTACGCCTGACATTTTTAACTCTTTGGCATCAACTACCGGCTGATATACAACATAAAATTGCCCGCGTTTAATCCCCATCAAAATCTCTTTACCGGAACGTAGGCGCACCGTCAGGAAATAGGCGCATAGCGCACCACCCAGGATGCCGAATACGAGCCCGGTCAGAATCGAGATTTGAATGTCTTCTACAGGCCAGGTTTTGCCATACAACGCTATCTTCATGGGAAAGTCTTCCATGGCTATCACGCGCGTAGGATGCTTCGGTAGGCTCGCAGCATTCATCACATTGCTGGATATTGTGGTTAGCGCTTTATCGCCAGCGATGATCGCCATCGACACCATGTCGCTCTGGCGAGTAGTGAACAATAGATACGGTGTAAGATTTACGTTCAGGGTGGCGAAAACCCCACGCCCCTCAATTACCGGATTTTTAAACCATGCGGCAATAGTCGGCTTACCGGGCATCATTGGGGTACCGAGCATGATAATCAAATCGATATTTTTATTGATATCGATATCCGGCGAAAGCTGACGCATCTCCATCAACATGCTGCCCGTAGCGGAGGAACAGTAGGCATTGCCGTTACGAACTAATACAAAGGCGCGAACGTTAGCGTTAAAGGCTGCACGCGAGGTCAATTCGCCGGAAACTTGATGGCAGTCTGAAAGGGTTAACGGTTGAATGCCGCTGATAGTCGACTGGAGGTCCTGGAAAAAGGTGCTGAGATATTCACGCATATCTTCAGTTAGTGTGTCGTAGTTGGCTTCACGCTTGCTGTGCAATGTCAGGCTAGTTATTCCGCCAATCAATAGCGCGGCAAGCACGCCGGCCAAAATACTGAAGGCGGCTATTTGCCGGACAGAGGTAAAGTAACGTGAGAAAATATTTTTAGAAAACATGTATGAATGGTTCCTGCAGGCGCAAGAGACTGATTGTTTATTTGCGTTTTTTTGGACTATAACGCAAAAACGATCAATGCGTCATAAAGTTTCGAACGAAAACCATCATCATTTTAGAATTATTTAACTGGATGAATTTCAGGCAATAAAAAACGCTGCATAAGCAGCGTTGTTTTGTCTCGTCATATTGTTGTCTTGCAGAACAGCCAAGGGAGTAACTGTCTGCAAGGTGCGCATTAACTGCGGCTCAATACACGTCGCGCTTCGTTGTAACGCTTTTTCCAGTAAGGCTCATCCATGCTTGAAATCGTCACACCACTGCTGGTGGAAGCATGTACAAACTGGTTGTTACCGATATAGATTCCAACATGTCGACCCGTTGAACCCGCACGGAACAGAACTAAATCGCCAGTACGTAATTTACTACGTGAAATCGATTTACCTGAATCCTGCTGTTCAGAAGTTGAACGAGGCAACTCTAAACCAAATTGTTCACGGAATGTGCGCTGCACAAATGCAGAACAATCAATGCCGCTTCTATTACTGCCACCGAGGCGATAACGAACGCCTTTCCAACTTGCATATTGATCCATAAGACGTGATTTCACATCTACATTACGGACCATCTCTTCGAATTCATCCTGAGAAGCTTGCAGTAAAAAACCATCTTTATTGCCGACTGCATGCGTCTCAGAATGCATATTTGCGGTGTTTGTCGAACTACATGCTGACAGCAATACTGCCACAGCAACGGCGGGAATTACCCGCAAGATATATCTCAAAATAGGCTGAGACTTGACCATTATGTTTGTTATCCCTTGATGTCCTTTACGATAAATATCGTTATACAAAATACCAACGTGACGAGACTAATTACCTGCGCGCCATGAGACAAATGCTAATGAACAAAACTGTGGTTTGTCGCACAAAATTATTCACATAACAAATGAATTGGGCTTCAGCGCAAAACGTATTCGAGGTTACCTCATCAAATCAGGCATGGCGAGCGGTTTTCTCTGAAATTTTATAAGAAATTGTGATGTTAAAAGGTAAAAAGTAATATTGCATAGTTGTTAACCAGAACTGTTGCTTATCTGTGCAGGTACTTCATTTATCTAATGAAGATGGCAGGTTAAATATTAGTCGCCCTATGTGAGTGACTAAAAAACAGACAGCAATCATTTCTGGTTTCTGATGATTGCTGAAAATAATGTTTATTTGTTGTTATTGAATTGTTCTTTTTTTGCCGGGTAAATAACGATCCAGGAGATTAATTAACCCATCGCTTAATGGGGTTAATAGAACCCAGGGCAAACCAACGAGAGCAATAGATAACGAGCCGACAAAGATATCAGTGAACCAATGTGCGCCGATCATCATGCGCGGCATGATGAAAATCAGGAAAATAACTACAGCAATAGCAAACGCTTTTTTACCGAAATATCGCAGCATGAAGCCGGTGAAAATCAGCAGCATTAATCCATGATCACCAGGGAAACTGTCCTTAGACGCATCTTTAGTTGGGAAATGCAGCAATTCGCTGACACGGTGAATATCCGTGAAATAGAGCGTTGGGCTGACGTGAGATTCGGGAATCAAATGGCCAAGTTGATTGATAATAATTGCGCAAAATAACATCACAATACCCATGATGAACATGCGTCGGCGGCCTGTCGCTGACTCTTTGCGCCAGTAACAGAAAAACAGTAAACCCATTGCTAATAGTGAAATGCCATCGAACACCCGATTATTGGTCACGGCAACAAACACCAGGAAGGCGTGGCTCTTAACCAGCTCGCGGTTAAAGAAATGGAAGATCCCGGAGTCCAGGGTAAACCAAAAACCGTGCCCCTCGGGCAGGTACCAACTAAAAAAAAGTGCTAACCCAAGTGCATTGAGCACAAGGATTAGAGGGAATCGAATATTATTCATACAAAATCATTAGATATTTTAACAAAGACGAAAGGGTAGGCTCACAAACTTAAACGTAGCTTCAACAATGAAGTTTGTAGCGCATTCCAGTCAACGTCACCGCTATGTATTAACTCTATGCGGCTGTCAGGTGGTGCGATATTCTGCGTTTCAATATGGAAATCAAGGCCCTGACGGTTAATTCTTACCAAACCTTCCGCAATACGCAGCACACCTTTGACGCGGTCGACAGGTGCAAGTCTAGCCCATTCCAGAATACCTACAGTGTCAAATAGTGTCTCAGCATCAAAAATCCATCCGCAACCCACATAGCCCTGGCCACTGTTGATGCTGCGCCGCCAGCGTTGATGTTCAGGCAAACTTAACGCCGCTAGCCCACGTGTTGCTGCATGACTGTGGTTGTGATCTGGACTGGATGGTATCTCGCGCAGGTTTTGGCGTGGTTTATCAAGAAGGCTAATATCGATATGACCATTTTGCGCGGTGATCATTTCCCGCCCAGTACCCTCACGCAGCCACCACTCGTTAAGAGCCGCGCGGCTTTCATCGCTGGCACGGTCTTCTTTATTTGCAATGATGATATCAGCAGCAGCAAGTTGATCGCGGAAATTGTCATTATTGACTGCTCGCTCATCAAGCAACTGGCGTGGGTCAAGCAGACACAGAGTGGCGTTGAGTTCGATCCAGGGTTGGTAAACTTCGGCGGTCAACATATCGAGGATTTGTTTTGGGTGACCAAGCCCGGTCGGTTCAATGAGTAGACGGTCAGGTTTACCCTGACGAAGTAGAGTATTGAGCCCTATCTGCATCGGCAGTCCATTTACACAACACATACAGCCGCCGGGGATTTCTTTCAGCAAAGCACCGCTGTCGGCTAATAACGCGCCGTCGATTCCGACTTCACCGAATTCGTTGACCAGCACAGCCCATTTTTCATGCTCGGGCTTGTTGGCAAGTAAATGCAGAATGGTAGTGGTCTTGCCGCTACCGAGGAAACCGGTAATCAGGTTGGTTTTAGTCACAAGTGCTCCGGACAGGTTGAGTGAACCTTACGTGATGTTCAATTATCACTATCCTGAACAACAATTACCAAAAAATGAAGCCCGGACGGCTCCACATCCTTGTGAAGCGGGTTTAAAGGCATTGATTGTTAAATTAATCGATCAGGTCTGCGACCGTTGCTCGCGCACCTTTGCTGCATAACTCATTCCATGCAGCGGTAATACGCGCGACGAATTGTTCATCAGCAGGCAGGTCGCTGCCAAAGATTTCATGCAGGTTGAGTAGGGCATTAACGCGTTCATTAACAGGGCTGTTTGCGACCAGCGTTTTAATTTTTTCAGCTAACGGATCGCGAATATCAATTTCGTTGCCCGCGTCGTCAATACCGCTGACATAGCGCATCCAGGCGGCAACGCCTAATGCCAGGCATGGCCACTCATCACCTTGTTGCAGATGCCAGCGCACACTTTCTAGCATCCGTTGCGGCAGTTTCTGGCTACCGTCCATCGCAATTTGCCATGTGCGGTGCTTCAGCGCCGGATTGTCAAAACGTTCGAGCAGGTTATGGGCATACTGCTGTAGATTTACGCCCGTAACGCGCAGTGTGGGCGCTTGCTCCTGCATCATCAAACGGTGCGCCGCCTTGCGGAAATTCTCATCTGCCATGCAATCATTCACATGAGGGTAGCCCGCAAGATAGCCGAGATAGGCGAGGAATGAGTGGCTGCCGTTCAACATGCGTAACTTCATTTGTTCCCATGGCATCACGTCGTCAACCATTTCGACGCCAACTTCTTCCCATGCCGGGCGGCCTGCAACAAAGTTATCTTCAATGACCCACTGGATAAACGGCTCGCCAGAAATCGCGCATGGGTCTTCAACACCCAGTGTGTCAGTGATTTCTTGCAGTGATTCAGGCGTGGCGGCAGGTACGATTCTGTCGACCATGGTGCTTGGGAAGGTGACATGTTCGCGGATCCAGTCGGCTAATTCCTGGCTGCGCGTTTCCGCCATGCCAATCACGGCGTTACGCACCACATGGCCGTTATCGGGAATATTGTCACAGGAGAGCACGGTAAACGGACGCAGGCCGCGTTCACGGCGGCGGTTCAAAGCTTCAACCAAAATGCCGGGAGCGGAATGCGGTTCGGTCGGATTTTGCAGATCATGAATAATGCGCTCGTTATTGCCATCGAGCCTGCCGGTCGCTGGGTCGATGCAATAACCCTTTTCCGTCACAGTCAGCGAGACAATTGCCACTTGCGGTTCGCAGAACTTCTCAATAATCGCGTCCAGCCCATCGAGTTTTGCATTCAGGCATTCGTTAACCGCGCCGACAATAATCGCCTGATTACCTTCGCGACCTTTTTCCAGTACGGTATACAAATGGTCCTGTGCACGCAGCGCACTCATTAGTTTATCGCCGCTAAACAGACTAATTTCACAAATGCCCCAGTCTCCCCCCAATTTATTGAGTACCCGGTCGGTCAGCAGCGCCTGGTGTGCGCGGTGAAACGCACCAAAACCAAAGTGGACGATGCGTGTTTTTAACGCCCGGCGGTCATAATTAGGCTGTTGAATATCGGCAGGTAACGCGACTGAAGCAATTGTGTTCATAAAATGCAAATCCTGATTAACGAATTGGTAACATTGCGCAGTCTAAAGTTATATGACAACAAATCAAATTGGTGTGCTGTCTTTATCCCTTTAATGTGAGCTGGATCAACCAATATCATTGCAAAATTTGACCGTAAGCGAGAATCCGGTATGGTAGTAGTCAATACAGCATTATAGAATTGGTATGACAACTTAACTGAGGAACTGTCGATGGAACAAACATGGCGTTGGTACGGCCCAAAAGACCCGGTATCTCTGGATGATGTGCGTCAGGCGGGCGCGACCGGTGTCGTTACTGCTCTGCATCACATCCCAAATGGTGAAGTCTGGCCGGTTGCTGACATCAAAGAGCGCCTGGCTGTGTTGGCGGAAAAAGGTCTGACCTGGTCTGTAGTAGAAAGTATTCCGGTGCACGAAGAAATTAAAACTCACTCGGGCGACTTTGATAAGCATATTGCAAACTACCAGCAAAGCATTCGTAACCTGGCTGAATGTGGCATCGACACCGTGTGCTACAACTTCATGCCGATTCTTGACTGGACACGTACCGATCTGGAATATGAATTGCCAGATGGTTCACGCGCTCTGCGTTTTGACCAGATTGCTTTTGCAGCATTTGAGCTGCACATCCTCAAGCGCGAAGGCGCTGAAGCTGACTACAGCGAAGAAGAGCAGCGCCAGGCGCTGGGCTACTTCAACAATATGTCTGATGCTGAAAAAGAAAAACTGACCCGCAATATCATTGCTGGTTTACCGGGTGCGGAAGAGGGTTACACCCTTGACCAGTTCCGTGCACGTCTTGCTGAATATGACGGCATCAGTAAAGAACAGCTGCGCGAAAACATGGCGTACTTCCTGCGTGCAATTGTTGCGGTAGCGGAAGAAGTTGGCGTTCGTCTGGCAGTGCACCCGGATGATCCACCGCGTCCAATCTTAGGCCTGCCGCGTATCGTTTCTACTATTGAAGATATGCAATGGCTGAAAGAAACTGTCGACAGCATTTATAACGGCTTCACCATGTGTACCGGTTCTTACGGCGTTCGTGCTGACAACGACCTGGTACGCATGATTGAAACTTTCGGTGATCGCATTCACTTTACTCATCTGCGGGCAACTTGCCGCGAAGATAACCCGAAAACCTTCCATGAAGGCGCGCACCTGCAAGGTGATGTGAACATGGTTGCAGTGGTGAAAGCGATTCTGACTGAAGAACAACGCCGTAAAAACGCCGGCGATCTGCGCCCGATCCCGATGCGTCCGGATCACGGCCACCAGATGCTTGACGATCTGCACAAGAAAACTAACCCAGGTTATTCAGCGATCGGTCGTCTGAAAGGTCTGGCGGAAGTTCGCGGTGTGGAACTGGCACTGAAACAAACCATGTTCCCTGACTTGCTGAAGTAAGCTGAACATTATTGATGTAAAAAATTGATGTAAAAAACGCGCCTTCT
>NZ_JAJSOU010000025.1:0-43253 GCF_021282405.1 Buttiauxella cochleicola | reverse complement strand
CAGATTGTCTGATAAATTGTTAAAGAGCAGTGAGTTACGCGCTTTCGCTTGCTAACTCGAGGTGGCGTATATTACGCTTTCCTCTTTCAGAGTCAAGCGTTTATTTTCGCTTTTCATCTGGCTGACGGGCCGGTTTGTAAGCCGTTGTGCCGTGTCAGTGGAGGCGCAGTATAGGGATTTTCTGGGGGCTGACAAGTGTTTATTGCAAATAAATGACTGAGCGCATCTTTTTTCATCAAAACGGGTGTTTTGGACACTATTTGATGTTTAAGCGAGCTATCTCGCGGGCGAAACGCGTCACCTGAGGCCAATCTGTATAAACAACTTCTTTGCTAATATCCGTTTCACCGCCTGTCATCTTCATAATCAAACGAATCATCATGCGATCGTACCAGCTATAACGCGGGTAACGCAGCGCACCAGCAAACACTGCACAGTGTTTTGGTTGCCACGGCGAGGTCAGCAAGAACTTACGCGTATAAGAGTTGGTTTGTGGTGAACGCTTCTCTGGTTTGCGTGCAACCAGGTTTACGGAAAAGAAAGCGCTTGGGATGTTGTTCAGCACTTGCTGATGCTTCTTCACAAACGCCGCAACTGATGAATGAAAGTGTCCGTACCGAATAGACGCGCCAATAACGACGCGCTCATAGTTATCCCAGGCAATATCTTTGGTGCGATGCAGATTAACCACATCGCTCTCTACGCCCAGCTCTTTCAGCTCAGATGCTATATAAGAAGCAATCTCGCGAGTTTGACCATCACGGGTCGAAAACAGAATCAAAGTTCTCACTGCAGGCTCCGGTTACTCTCGCCAGAAAGTTGGCGTGAACAGTACGAGTAAGGTAAACACTTCAAGACGGCCAAACAGCATGTTGGCAATCAGTATCCATTTCGCCACTGGGTTCATGCTGGCAAAATTGTCCGCCACAACCCCCAACCCTGGGCCAAGGTTATTTAATGTTGCTGCGACGGAAGCAAAGGCCGAGAAGTCATCCACGCCAGTCGCGATGATGGCGAGCATGCTGACGATAAAGACCAGTGCATAAGCAGAGAAGAATCCCCATACCGCTTCAAGGATACGTTCTGGTAACGCACGGTTCCCAAGCTTAATGCTATACACCGCATTTGGGTGCACCAGGCGTTTAAGCTCGCGGTTACCCTGCTTGAATAACAGCAGGATACGAATGACCTTGAGGCCACCACCCGTTGAACCAGCACAGCCGCCTATAAAAGCAGAGCACAGTAACAACACAGGTAAGAACAGAGGCCAGCGTGCAATGCTGTCTGTAGTAAATCCCGCAGTTGTCGCCATTGAGACAACCTGGAAGAATGCCTGATTCAGCGTTAACAGTGCCGTCTGGTAAGTATTATGGAACCACAATACGAGGGTACAGATAGCCACCAGCGTCAGTTGCACGCCAATGAACATGCGGAACTCAGGGTCGCGCCAATAGACTTTTAAATTACGCCCGCTTAATAAAGAGAAGTGCAGGCCATAGTTACAACCGGAGATCAGTAAGAAGATGGCAATAATAGTGTTAATCGTTGGGCTATCGAAATAGCCGATACTGGCATCGTGAGTAGAAAATCCACCAATGGCGATCGTCGCAAAACTGTGGCCTATCGCGTCAAACGCAGGCATACCCGCAAACCAAAGCGCCAGTGCACAAGCAACCGTTAGCAAGACATAAATGAGCCACAGTGTTTTTGCGGTGTCAGCAATACGCGGGCGCATTTTGTTATCTTTAAGCGGCCCCGGCATTTCCGCGCGATATAACTGCATCCCACCGACGCCCAAGATTGGCAGTATTGCCACTGCCAACACGATGATCCCCATACCGCCAAACCATTGCAGCATTTGCCGATAAAACAAAATCGCGTGTGGGAGCGTATCCAGCCCAACAAGTGTCGTCGCCCCGGTGGTGGTTAAGCCCGAGAATGATTCAAAGAACGCATCGGTAATAGTGAGATTAGGCTGTTCCGCAAAAATAAAGGGCAACGCCCCCACACTCCCCAGCACCGTCCAGAACAATACGACGATCAGGAACCCTTCTCGAGGTTTGAGCTCGCTTTTCTGTCGCCTGTTAGGCCACCACAAAAAAGAACCAATGAGTAACGCTGCGAAGAAAGTCTGGGTGAAAGCTCGGCCAGCACCATCGCGATAAATTAAAGCTACCAACCCTGGAATAATCATGGTCACGGAAAAAAGAATAACTAACAGACCAACGATTCGGGTTATGGCGCGAAAATGCATTTCAGCCGCTTCCTTAACTATCAAAAAATAACGAGAGGGAATTATTATTCAGCCGGCAATAAATGCAATGCACCGCGGCTAAAATCAGCAAGTCTGACTGAAAAATCAGCGAATTTTGCTTGTGGCAATGCCACACGTAATAATACAGATGCTTGAAAATCACTTTGCATCACAATGCCGTCGTACTGCTTGAGCAGAGTTTCGATTCCGGCAAGCTGTGCGTAGTCACATTGCAAAGTATATTCGGTTAACGGAACTTTGAGCACAGTAGGCAATTGGTTTAATGCCGCCTGCACACCGCCACCATAAGCTTTCACCAAACCGCCTGTTCCGAGTTTGATTCCGCCAGAGTAGCGAACGACTACAGCTGTAATTTCACCAATACCACTTCCCATAAGCTGGGCAAGCATTGGTTTTCCAGCAGTGCCTGCGGGTTCGCCATCATCAGAAAAGCCTAACTGCTGCGAGTCATTCGGCGCACCAGCCACCCAGGCCCAGCAATGATGCCTGGCATCCGGGTGTTCAGAACGTGTTTTTTCAAGAAACGCTTTCGCCGCTATTACACCAGCCGTATGCGCGACCAGCGTAATAAAGCGACTTTTCTTGATTTCCTCACTGAACGTGACGGACTCAGCAGGAATCAGCCAGCTATCCATTACGCCAGTTTCAAATCACGCGTCATGTTTTCAACACTGTTTTCATAAACAATCACGTTGTCTTCAATGCGAACGCCACCGAAAGGTTTCATTGCTTCAATACGCTGCCAGTCAAAGTGTTTGCTGTACTGGCCTTCGCGCCACGGCGCGAGTAAAGATTCAATGAAGTAAATGCCCGGCTCGATAGTCAGAACCATACGCGGTTCCAGAATACGCGTGCAGCGCAGATACGGATATTGAGAAGGGGCAGCAAGGTGCGTACCGGTGTCATCCTGCATGAAACCAGCGACATCATGAACCTGCAGGCCCAATGGGTGGCCTAAACCGTGTGGCATAAATGGCCCAGTAATACCGGTTTCTACCATCGCTTCTTCGCTAATGCCCGTTACTAGCTTATGGCGGTTCAGCAGCTTCGCGATACGTTGATGGAACTGAATATGGTAATCGGTGTAACGCACACCCGCTTTCAGGGTGTCAATTAACGCAAGTTGCTCGGTGTTAACGTCTTTCACCAATTGAGCATAATCATTGTCGCTATTAGCCGACCAGGTACGTGTTAAATCAGCCGCATAACCGTTGTATTCCGCGCCAGCATCTAAAAGGAAGCTACGCATTTCCGCAGGAGCGCGATTATCTAATTTGGTGTAGTGCAGAACCGCTGCGTGGTCGTTGAGTGCCACAATATTGCCATATGGCACATCGGTATCGCGGTGTCCTGTTGCAGTCAAATAAGCCTGGTTGATATCGAACTCACTCATTCCAGACAGGAAGGCTTCATGAGCTGCCTGATGGCCAACCACTGCGGTTTTCTGCGCTTCACGCATGCACGCCAATTCATAATCTGTTTTATAAGAGCGATAGTAATGCAGGTAATCAATCACCCCTTTAGGGTTGACGTTAGCACCCTGAATTTCAAGCTGCACAGCACGCTCTGGTACTGGGCCGATGTAACCGATATTGCCACGTGCAGCAGGTAACTGGCTGCCAATGCCATCTGCTTTTGGCAAAGCAATCACTTCAATTTCGTCAGTCCAGAAGGATTCTGGCAGCGGCTCAACGTTGTGCCAGTAATCAACCGGCAAGTAGAACCACAGTTTCGGTTTGTTAACGCCATCCACCAGCAGCCAGCAGTTTGGCACTTGTGTCACCGGAACCCAGGCTTTGAATTGTGGGTTAACTTTGAACGGATACGGATGATCATCGAGGAAGACGTTGACTAGCTCGCCCGAGTGAATCAACAGCGCGTCGAGATTAAAACGCGCCAGAACATTGCGGGTACGTTCCTGCAAAGTTGCCACATGATCTTTATAAAGTGAGGCCAGTGAATCCATGATTTACCCTTCTGTTTTTTTCATAAACTGAACGCCACGCATCTTAGCACACCGTAAAGTTTGCGAACTTATTTCCAGTGGCTGTGATCATCTTTGCAAATATTTAAAGAGTTATTTGCATTTCATTAACATCAATTCCACACTCCTCTCCATCTGGTACGACCAGATCCCATTGCTGGATTCAGGAGACTGACATGCTCTACCAAGGTGAAACCTTACATCTCGACTGGCTGGAAGATGGCATCGCAGAATTGGTATTCGATGCACCCGGCTCAGTGAATAAACTCGACACCGCGACCGTTGCGAGCCTCGGGCACGCGCTGGATGTGCTGGAAAAGCAGCCGCAGTTAAAAGGCCTGCTGCTCAGTTCCAATAAAGCAGCGTTTATTGTCGGTGCAGATATTACCGAATTCCTGTCGCTGTTCCTGGTTCCTGCGGAACAACTGACTCACTGGCTGCAATTCGCCAACAGCGTTTTCAATCGTCTGGAAGATTTACCGGTCCCGACCATTTCGGCAGTTAATGGTTATGCCCTTGGCGGCGGCTGTGAATGTGTGCTGGCAACAGATTACCGTCTGGCAACACCTGATACCCGCATCGGCCTGCCAGAAACCAAACTGGGCATCATGCCAGGCTTCGGTGGTTCTGTACGTCTGCCACGTTTACTGGGTGCTGACAGCGCGCTGGAAATTATCACCGCCGGGAAAGATGTCGGCGCGGTTGAAGCGCAAAAACTCGGTTTAGTTGATGGTGTCGTTAAAACTGAAAAACTGCGCGATGGCGCACTGGCAATACTGCGCCAGGCAATTAATGGCGATCTGGACTGGAAAGCCAAACGCGCACCGAAGCTGCAACCGCTGAAACTGAGCAAGATCGAAGCCACTATGAGCTTCACCATTGCCAAGAGCATGGTGATGCAGATTGCCGGTAAGCATTACCCGGCACCAATGACCGCCGTAAAAACAATTGAAGCAGCGGCACGTCTGGGCCGTGATGAAGCATTAAAACTGGAGACTCAAAGTTTCGTGCCGTTGGCGCGTTCTAATGAGGCCCGTGCGCTGGTCGGGATTTTCCTTAACGACCAATACATAAAAGGTCAGGCGAAAAAGCTGACCAAAAATACCGAAACCCCGAAACAGGCCGCCGTTCTTGGCGCCGGAATTATGGGTGGCGGCATTGCTTACCAGTCTGCCTGGAAAGGCGTACCGGTATTAATGAAGGATATTAACGAAAAGTCGCTGGAGCTAGGCATTAACGAAGCCAGCAAACTGCTGAACAAACAGCTGGAACGCGGAAAAATCGACGGCATGAAACTGGCGGGCGTGATTGCAACCATTCATCCGATGCTCGATTACGCAGGTTTTGAGCGTGTCGATGTGGTCGTTGAAGCGGTTGTTGAAAACCCGAAAGTGAAAAAAGCGGTTCTGGCGGAAGTGGAGGACAAAGTGCGTCCGGACACCGTGCTGGCGTCGAACACCTCGACTATTCCGATTGGCGAACTGGCAAACAGCCTGAAGCGCCCGGAAAACTTCTGCGGTATGCACTTCTTCAACCCGGTGCATCGCATGCCATTAGTGGAAGTGATTCGCGGCGAGAAAACGTCTGAGCAAACCATCGCGAAAGTCGTGGCGTGGGCCAGCAAAATGGGCAAAACGCCAATCGTGGTGAACGACTGCCCGGGCTTCTTCGTCAACCGCGTTCTGTTCCCATACTTTGCAGGCTTTAGCCAGTTGATGCGCGACGGTGCCGATTTCCGTCAAATCGACAAAGTGATGGAAAAACAGTTCGGCTGGCCAATGGGTCCGGCGTATCTGTTGGATGTGGTCGGTATTGATACCGCGCACCACGCGCAGGCGGTCATGGCGGCCGGTTTCCCACAGCGCATGCAGAAAGATTATCGCGATGCCGTTGATGCGATGTTTGATGCAGGCCGTTATGGCCAGAAAACCCAGCAGGGTTTCTATCGCTACAAACAAGACAGCAAAGGCAAACCACGTAAAGAGCAGGATGAAGCAACCGTCAGCCTGCTGGCTGATGTCAGCAAACCACGCCACGACTTCAGCGACGAAGAGATCATCGCTCGCATGATGATCCCAATGGTCAACGAAGTGGTACGTTGCCTGGAAGAAGGCATTATCGCAAGCCCGGCAGAAGCTGATATGGCACTGGTTTATGGGCTCGGATTCCCTCCTTTCCACGGCGGTGCCTTCCGCTGGTTGGACACCATTGGCAGCGCCAAATATCTCGATATGGCTCAGCAGTATGAGCATCTCGGCCCGCTATACCAGGTGCCAGATGGTCTACGTATAAAAGCGTCCCGTAACGAGCCGTACTATCCACCGGTTGAAGCCGCGCGCCCAGCCAGTGACCTGAAAAGTGCCTGAGGAGTGATCATGGAAAAGGTTGTAATTGTTGATGCCATCCGCACCCCGATGGGCCGTTCAAAAGGCGGTGCGTTCCGTAACCTGCGTGCAGAAGATCTTTCCGCCCATTTGATGCGTGGGATTCTCTCACGTAACCCGGCACTTGAAGCCGCAGCACTTGATGACATTTATTGGGGCTGCGTGCAGCAGACGCTGGAGCAAGGTTTTAATATCGCGCGTAATGCGTCATTGCTGGCAGAAATCCCACATTCGGTTCCGGCTGTCACCGTAAACCGCCTGTGTGGTTCTTCGATGCAAGCGCTGCACGATGCTGCTCGTATGATTCAAACCGGGGATGCACATGCTTGTCTGATTGGTGGCGTGGAACATATGGGCCACGTGCCGATGAGCCACGGTGTTGATTTCCATCCGGGTCTGAGTCGTAACGTGGCTAAAGCGGCAGGCATGATGGGTTTAACCGCCGAAATGCTGTCGCGCATGCACGGTATCAGCCGTGAGATGCAGGACCAGTTTGCTGCTCGTTCACACCAACGAGCATGGGCTGCGACAGAAGCTGGTCATTTCAAAAATGAAATTCTGCCGATCAGCGGTCATGACGCAGACGGCGTGCTCAAACGTTTTGATTATGACGAAGTGATTCGCCCGGAAACTACCGTTGAAGGTCTGGCCGCTCTGAAACCCGCATTTGACCCGGTCAACGGAACCGTCACGGCGGGCAGCTCTTCTGCTCTTTCCGATGGTGCTTCAGCCATGTTGCTGATGAGCGAATCACGCGCCAAAGAGCTTGGCCTGAAGATTCGCGCTTATGTTCGCTCTATGGCGGTCGTTGGCTGTGATCCTTCCATTATGGGTTACGGACCTGTTCCGGCATCACAACTGGCATTGAAAAAAGCGGGCCTGACTGCCGCCGATATTGACCTGTTTGAGATGAACGAAGCATTCGCTGCACAGATCCTGCCATGTATTAAAGATCTGGGTCTGATGGATAAGATCGACGAGAAGATTAACCTGAACGGCGGTGCGATTGCGTTGGGTCACCCGCTCGGTTGTTCCGGTACGCGCATTAGCACCACGTTATTGAATCTAATGGAACGTCGTGATGCGCAGTTTGGCCTCGCCACCATGTGCATCGGATTAGGTCAGGGTATTGCCACTGTTATTGAACGAGTTTAAGGAATTAATACCCTAAATTAAGAGGTCATCCCCTAAATAATTCGAGTTGCATCGCGGCGGCAACTGAGTGAATCCCCGGGAGCATAGATAACTATGTGACCGGGGTGAACGAAGACAGCCAACAAAGAGGCAGCACGAATTATGACGGGGAAGGTTTAGTTGCTGTTGTTCCCGCCTGTCAGGGGCGGGTTTTTTCTTCTCCTCGAACCTCCCTCGCTGTACATATATTGCTCTGAACATCTCAACGTTCTATATTTCGCCTGGCTATGACGCCATTCTAATTAAGGGAATAAGATGAAGATTGTTCCGGCTTTACTGATGACCAGCCTATGTCTGGCCTCTATCGGGGCCAATGCAGCGGAATCGGGTGATATCAAAACGGCTAAAGATTGCCTGGCTTATGGAAAGCGGGTCATGAAAAACAACCCAGATATGATGGTTGTGCTAAATCAGGCAAAAATAAAAAACGAAGGGATTCAGATTAACAGATACGAAGAAAAGGTAGGCAAGCAGCCTGTGTCTAGCGAGGTTGTGGCAACTATAAGCAGTTCGCAAGAAATACGCGGCTCCATTCTGTGTCTGTATGAATCAGACAAAAAACCGCTCTATTTCCATTACACACCGTTTGAATAAACGTTGTTAACACTTGGCCACCGCATAAAACGGTGGCCTTTATGCATCAGATAAACGAGAACGCATCACCAAACATGCGATCAACCTGCGCACTACGTTCATTGCAGAACAAGTCGCGGGCAATTTTCGCCATCTCAAAACGCCCGGCAATATAGATATCGTGCCCGGCAAGCGTTCCGTAATCCTGCATCACCGCAGTCAGCACAGTGCCAGTACGCCCACGCCAACCTGCTTCAGGTTGTTCAACAACCGCTTCAACACGCAGATTTGGATGAACCACGGACAGCGCTTCCAGCTCAGACAGGTCATAAAGATGTTTATCTTCACGGCCGCCCCAGTAAATCGCGATTTCACGTTGTGGATTACGCGCCAGCGCCGTCAGCAAAATTGAACGCACATAAGAGAAGCCGGTACCGCCAGCAATCAGAATCAACGGACGATCTTCATCGTCGCGCAGCCAGGCATCGCCGTGTGGAATATCAACAACGATCTCTTTTTCTTTCAAAATACGGTCCATCACGGCCATGGCGTACAGATTAATCTCTGACGCGCCAATGTGCAGCTCGATAAACTCGTGGTCGCTCGGCGTGGATGCCATGGAGAACGGACGTTTGTCGCGCTCATCCATCACCACCATCAAATACTGCCCGGCCTGAAAGGAGAACTTCGCTTCCGGCAGTAATCGAACGCGATATACCGTGTCGGTTATCGCTTCTACCGAGGTCACTTTACAGCTTAAGGTTGTCATGCTTCCCCTCTGTCGGGTCAATAATGCAAAACCGTAAAATCCGCCACTCAGGCGTTTTTACTGTCGTCGAAAATAGCCAGCTCATCCCAGATTGCATCAATACGCGCGCATACTTCTGCATCTTTCTTAATAGGACGACCCCATTCACGTTGGGTTTCCCCAGGCCATTTATTGGTGGCATCCAGTCCCATTTTTGAACCAAGACCGGAAACCGGCGAGGCAAAATCCAGGTAATCAATTGGCGTGTTTTCTACCAGTACGGTATCACGCGCCGGATCCATACGCGTGGTGATGGCCCAAATTACATCGTTCCAGTCACGCGCGTTGACATCATCATCACAAACGATGACAAACTTGGTGTACATAAACTGTCGCAGGAAAGACCAGACTCCCATCATCACGCGCTTCGCATGGCCAGCGTATTGCTTCTTGATGGTGACAACCGCAAGGCGATAAGAGCAGCCTTCCGGCGGCAGATAAAAATCGACAATTTCCGGGAATTGTTTCTGCAAAATCGGCACAAACACTTCGTTAAGTGCCACACCCAGAACCGCAGGTTCATCCGGTGGACGTCCGGTGTAAGTTGAGTGATAAATCGCATTCTGCCGCTGGGTAATATGCGTCACGGTAAATACCGGGAAGTCATCTACTTCATTGTAGTAACCCGTGTGGTCACCATATGGCCCTTCCGGTGCCATTTCACCTGGCTCGATATAACCTTCAAGCACAATTTCCGCACTGGCAGGCACTTCGAGATCGTTGGAAATACACTTCACGACTTCCGTTTTTGTGCCGCGCAGCAAACCAGCAAACGCATATTCGGAAAGCGTATCAGGCACCGGCGTTACCGCGCCAAGAATAGTGGCAGGATCTGCACCTAACGCGACTGAAACCGGGAAACGCTCACCCGGATGTTCCGCACACCACTCCTGGAAATCAAGTGCGCCGCCGCGATGCGACAACCAACGCATAATCAGTTTGTTTTTACCAATAAGCTGCTGGCGATAAATGCCCAGATTCTGGCGCTCTTTATGCGGGCCACGCGTTACCGTCAAACCCCAGGTAATCAGAGGTGCTGCATCTTCCGGCCAGCATTGCATGATAGGGATGCGCGTCAAATCGACTTCATCACCCTCAAAGATTCGTTCCTGACAAGGGGCGTTACGCAGGCGCTTAGTCGGCATATTCAGAACTTGTTTAAACTGTGGCAGCTTATCGAACAAGTCGCGGAAACCTTTCGGTGGCTCCGGCTCTTTCAGGAAGGCCAGTAATTTACCCACTTCGCGCAGCGCCGACACATCTTCCTGCCCCATCCCCATCGCGACACGTTTTGGCGTGCCAAACAGGTTGCACAGCACTGGCATGTCATACCCTTTAGGGTTCTCAAATAGCAGCGCAGGGCCATTGGCGCGCAAAGTACGATCGGCAATTTCAGTCATTTCCAGGTACGGATCGACTGGCATTGCGATACGCTTTAGCTCACCGCGTTGTTCGAGTAGTTCCAGAAAGTCGCGTAGGTCGTGGTATTTCATGCAATTAATCGTAGTCAGGATTTGGCGGTCATTATACGGGCTTCATGCACAGCATGCTGTATTTTTGTTAATAACGCGTAAATGCTTATCTGATAACCAATCAGTGATTGGTTATACCTGAGCCGTCTATCCCTGATAACGGCCTTTTGCTATTCTTCCTCGGTTAATGAGGAAAAGAGACACTATGGAATCCTGGTATTTGTTGTACTGCAAACGAGGTCAATTACTACGGGCGCAAGAGCATCTCGAGCGTCAGGACGTGAATTGCCTTACCCCGATGATCAAAATTGAAAAGATCGTTCGAGGCAAACGCACTGCGGTCGATGAACCATTGTTCCCAAACTATATGTTTGTCCGGTTTGACCCTGAAAATATTCATACCACAACCATAAACTCTACGCGTGGCGTCAGCCATTTCGTGCGTTTCGGCAGCCTGCCGGCTACTGTACCGAGTGATGTGATTGAGCAGCTCATCAGCCACACCCCGGAGAACGTTCTGGACCCGGATACGCCGTACGAAGGCGATCGCGTGGTGATAACCGAAGGGGCATTCGAAGGTCTGGAGGCGATTTTTAGCGAACCAGACGGAGAAGCCCGCTCTATGCTGCTGCTCAACTTGTTGAATAAACAAGTGATGCAAAGTGTGAAGAATACGGATTTCAAAAAGACGTAAAAAAGGGCCAGCGATTGCTGGCCCTATATTTTGACTCTAGCGCTGCATTTGCTCGTCATGCAACCATTGCGCGACACGCTTCGAGAAGTACGTCAGCACACCATCAGCACCTGCGCGTTTAAAGCACAGTAACGACTCCATGATAGCCGGCTTTTCTGCCAACCAGCCGTTCTGAATCGCCGCCATATGCATCGCATATTCACCGGAAACCTGGTAGGCAAAAGTTGGCACGCCAAAGGTGTCTTTCACGCGGCGAACCACATCCAGATACGGCATACCTGGTTTCACCATCACCATATCTGCGCCTTCTTGCAAATCCTGAGCGACTTCTTGCAAAGCTTCATCGCTATTGGCCGGGTCCATCTGATAGGTCTTTTTATTGCCACCTTTCAGGTTGCCGGATGAGCCAATTGCATCACGGAACGGGCCGTAGTAGCAGGACGCGTATTTCGCGGCATAAGACATAATTTGGGTATTCACGAAACCATCCAGCTCAAGCTGGTCGCGAATCGCCCCGATACGACCATCCATCATGTCACTTGGCGCGATGATTTCAGCCCCGGCTTCTGCATGAGACAGCGCCTGGCGCACCAGAATTTCACGCGTAATGTCGTTGATAACGTAACCGTCTGCATCAATCACGCCGTCCTGACCGTGAGTAGTGTACGGATCAAGCGCAACGTCGGTCAGCAGACCCAGTTCTGGCACGGCATCTTTCAGTGCGCGAACCGCACGCTGAACCAGCCCGTTCGGGTTATAAGCTTCTTCAGCATGCAGCGACTTCCCTGCGCTCTCGATGACCGGGAACAGGGACAGCACCGGCACACCCAGCTTCGCAACGGCTTCCGCTTCTTTGAGCAGCAAATCGATAGTCATGCGGTAAACGCCCGGCATTGATGCCACTTCTTCCTGACGATTCTGACCTTCCATCACAAACACAGGGTAGATAAGGTCATTAACCGTTAATTGATTTTCGCTCACCAGGCGGCGGCTGAAATCGTGACGACGGACGCGGCGCATACGGCGGCCAGGAAATGTACCGGGAAATGCATAGCTCATTTACTTTCTCCTGATTTAAGCCAACCGGAAAAGACGGCGGGCATTGTCATCTGTTACTTGCGCAAGCCAGGCGGGATCTTCTCCACGCCATTGAGCCACCTTGTTCAGGATATGCGGCAAGTTGCAGGGTTCGTTCCGGCGGGAAGCAGGTTTTGGTTTTAGATCCCTCGGTAACAAATAGGGGGCATCGGTTTCCAGTAGCAGTTGATGTGCTGGGATCACCGGTAGCAATTCACGTAATTCTTGGCCACGGCGCTCATCGCACACCCAACCGGTCACGCCGATGAAAAGCCCACGCGCCAGACACTCACGCGCTTCATTTTCTGTACCGGTAAAGCAATGCAGCACCACACCTGGCAATTTATCGAGCCATGGGTCGAGCAGAGCAATAAAACGTTCGTGTGCCTCACGGCAGTGTAAAAATACCGGCATCATCAGGTCAGCCGCAAGGGCCAGTTGTGCGGTAAAAGCACGCTCTTGTTCAGCTGGTGTTGAGAAATTACGATTGAAATCCAGGCCACACTCGCCGATCGCGACCACTTCAGAAGCACCAGCAAGTTTGCGAATAGCCTCTGCCGTTTCGTCTTGCCACTGGCTGGCATCATGAGGGTGAACACCGGCGGTAGACCAGCACCCTTGATACTGTTGTGCCAGTAACAAAGCTTGCTCGCTTTCATGCAGATTCGTGCCGGTCAGCAACATGCCGCTGACTCCCGCTGAATGCGCGCGAGCAACAACTTCTGCATGATCTTTCGCAAACTGTGAGCTGGTAAGATTTACACCGATATCAAACATAGCGCCTTCCAAACGACGACCGCCCTGATGGGCGGCCTGAAATTATGACTCTTTATTAGAGTGTTGGTCTTCTGCTTCTGGAGCATCTTCCGGGTCTTCTTCACCTCTTCTACGCCCTTTACCGACATAGAAACGAGAAAAGAACACGCCGACTTCAAACAGGCAGTACATCGGAATTGCCAGTAGTGTTTGCGAAAATACATCCGGCGGAGTCAACAGCATGCCAACCACGAATGCACCAACCAGAATATACGGGCGCTTTTTCTTTAACGCTTCCGGGCTGGTTACACCCATCCAGCACAGCAGAATAATCGCTACCGGTACTTCAAAAGCCACACCAAATGCCATAAACAATGCCATGACAAAATCGAGGTATTTCGTTATGTCAGTAGACATCACGACCCCTATTGGCGCGGTTTTCGTAAGGAACCCAAACGCTAAAGGGAACACCACGAAATAGGCAAAAGCGATGCCGATATAAAACAGCATTGTGCTGGAGAACAGCAGTGGCATAACCAGTTTGCGCTCGTGTTTATAAAGCGCAGGCGCAATAAATGCCCAGATTTGATAAAGAATGACCGGTGCTGACAAGAACACCGAGACATAAATCGTCAGTTTAATAGGCGCAAAAAACGGTGATGCGACATCGGTAGCAATCATCGTTGAGCCTACCGGCATCTGGCTGATAAGCGGGGCGGAGACGATTTGGTAAATGTCGTTCGCAAAATAAACCAGTGCCAGGAAAATCACCAGCACAGCGATAATGCTATTTAATAGTCGCTTGCGTAGCTCAATCAGATGGCTGATAAGCGGTTGGGTATCTTCTACGGCCATGTTTACTGTTTATCACTCGAAGGTTGAGAAGACGCTGGTATTTTGGCTGGTTCTGCCACGGGTTTAATCTGAGGCTGGATCAAATCGTCAGAAACTGCCGCAGGCGCAGGAACTGTTTCCGGCTCAACGGCAGGAGCCTGATCGGGCGCACTGGCCTGGTGTGCTGCAGTGGCTGGAGTCACGCCGTCGTGGCTATCCTCGGCATCTTTTATCAATGGGTTATGGATGGTATGAGCCTCGTCACTCCCCTTTTCGGGTTCCTGAGTGTACGAGCGTTTCATTGACTCTGCAGCCTGACGCAGCTCATCCATTGATGCCTTTAGCTCTGGAGTGAGGTTATCCATGCTCGCCTTTTCAACCTTCTTCAGGCTGTCTTGCAGCTCCTGGATTTTCAGTTCCTGAACCAGTTCATTTTGCACAGTTGCCGCAAGCGAACGCAAAGCGCGAACCCACCCGACAACCGTTTTAACTGCCACAGGCAAACGTTGTGGCCCGAGAACAATCAGGCCAATCACGAATACCAGTAGCAACTCACTGAAACCAATATCGAACACGGTTTACACCTGCTCTTTATCGTTGCTCTTTGCTTCGTCTTTTTTCACTTCGCCAGGCTGCTTATCCGCGAGTGTTTTCGCCGTGAAATCAGCATCCTGAACGGATTTATCTTTCTCTTTGTCTTCATCGTCACCCATCGCTTTTTTAAAGCCTTTGATGGATGCGCCCAAATCAGAACCGATAGAACCCAGTTTCTTAGTACCAAACAGCAGAACGACGATCACGGCAATGATCAACAATTGCCAAATACTGATACCACCCATAGTGTTGCCTCAGAGTCATAATGATAAAAAGAATAACGGTGCATATTGTACCGCACGTTGTCCGCTAAAAACGATTAAAAACAACTCAGGCTGAGCGCCGCCAGCCAATCAGCCAGGTCACGATACCCCCGGCCATTAACCAGGCAGGCATCAATTCCCATTCTGGTTTGTTAATCAATAATAAAGTCCCGCTTAGCATTAGCGTAGCGCCAATGCCAAACAGATAGCGAGATTGCGCCTGGCGCACCTGGTTGCGTTGCAAATCACGCGTTATTTTATCAACGCTGTGCTGCAATTGTTTACCCTGGCGCAAACTGTCGTACATCAGTTCCGGCAGTTCTGGCATTTTTTCAATCCAGAACGGTGCTTTTTCTTTGAAAGAACGAATAAGCGCAGGAATACCCACCTGATCTTTAATCCAGTCTTCAAGGAAAGGTTTGGCGGTTTTCCACAAATCCAGCTGTGGATAAAGCTGCCTTCCAAGCCCTTCGACATAAAGTAGCGTCTTTTGCAATAAAACCAGCTGCGGCTGCACTTCCATATTAAAGCGGCGTGCCGTATTGAACAGGTTCAGCAGCACATGACCAAAGGAAATTTCCGCTAATGGCTTTTCAAAGATAGGCTCGCAAACTGTACGAATGGCAAACTCGAAGTCTTCAACATTCGTGTCTGGCGGAACCCAGCCTGAATCCACATGCAGTTCAGCAACTTTGCGGTAATCACGGTTAAAGAAGGCGATAAAGTTCTCAGCCAGATAGCGCTTATCTTCTTTATTGAGCGAACCCACAATACCGCAGTCGATACCAATGTATTGCGGGTCTTCAGGGTGTTCATAGCTGACGAAAATATTGCCTGGATGCATATCCGCGTGGAAGAAGCTGTCACGGAAAACCTGGGTGAAGAACACCTGCACGCCACGCTCTGCCAACAGTTTCATGTTGGTGCCCTGCTTATGAAGCATCGCAATATCAGAAACGGGAATACCGTAAATTCGCTCCATCACCATCATGTCCTGACTGCAATAGTCAGAGAACACTTCCGGTACATACAGCATCGAGCTACCTTCAAAATTGCGGCGCAACTGAATGGCGTTTGCCGATTCGCGCAGCAAATTTAGTTCATCAATTAAGGTCTTCTCATATTCGCGCACAACTTCAAGCGGGCGCAAACGGCGGCCATCAGGCAGCAAACGCGGTACCCATCGTGCGAGACGATAGATGAGTTTCATATCCGCTTTGATGATCGGCAAAATATCCGGACGAATAACTTTGATAACCACTTCTCGCCCATTCTCTTTCAGGCGAGCGGTATGTACCTGGGCAATGGAAGCTGACGCGAGCGGTTTGATTTCAAAATCCTCAAACCAGGCTTCTACGGGAAGCCCTCCCATCGCTTGTTCGATTTGTTTTTTTGCCAGTGCCCCGTCAAATGGTGCAACGCGGTCCTGCAACATCGCCAGTTGATCGGCAATTTGCGGTGGGAACAAGTCACGACGTGTAGAAAGCATCTGACCAAACTTGATCCATACCGGGCCAAGCTCTTGTAAAGCCAGACGCAAACGCTCACCGAGAGGTTTTTCTTTATGGCGGTTTGGCATCCAGAAAAGCATGCGCCGCCAGATACGTAATGGCAGCGTAATGCGGACACGAGGGATCAGTTCATCCAGACCATAACTAAGAAAAGTGCGGACAATGAAATACAGGCGACGAATTTCTCCAGGCGTCATTTGTTCTCCAGTTTGTTCAGTCGCGCGTTGAGTGCGTCAACATTTCGTTCGACTGCTGCCGTTTCCTCAGCAAACCATGCAACCTCAAGCGATCCCGGTGCCATCTTCCACTCTTCCGTAATGGCTTCTGACAGGTATTGCTGGTTACGGGTAAATTCTTTTTTGAATAACTTACCGCCACCACGGATAACTTTACTGATGCCTTCGGCGGCAATATCACCGATGTAAGGCGCTAATAATTCAGCAGGATCGAACTCGGCAAGATCCATCAGAGAAACCCAATTCTGGACAACCTGAAGATCGCCTTGTACCTCTAATTCACCGCTGCGAATCAGCGCAGTAAGTTGCTGCCTGTCACGTAGTTTAGGCAAGGTGCCAAGCCCGGTCAGCACCAAGCAATCAGCTTCATCTTCCCACTGGCCCAGTACATCAATTTGCTGTTCGCTAAAGACCAGAACAATTGGCGAAGAGAACTCTTTAAGCTCAACGCGTAATACCTTACCCACTAAGCGCTGACGTGCCGCTTTCAGTCCCCGATCGCGCCAGAGAAAAGTATTGAGGATATTTTCAATTCCGGCAGTCATTAGCGGTGTAAAAGGCATCACGAGTTCCCTGTCAGAATTTATAGCCACGGTGCAGAGCAACTACGCCAGCGGTCAGATTGAAATAGGTAGTATTTTCAAAGCCCGCATCTTCCATCATCGCTTTCAATGTTTCTTGATCAGGATGCATGCGAATAGACTCAGCCAGATAACGGTAGCTTTCTGCATCCTGCGCAACAATTTCACCGATTCGTGGCAAAATGTGGAAGGAGTACGCATCGTAAGCCTTGCTCAGTGGTTCAATAACCGGTTTAGAGAATTCCAGAACCAACAGGCGACCACCTGGTTTTAATACGCGATACATTGAACGCAGCGCTTTCTCTTTGTCTGTCACATTACGCAGACCGAAAGAGATGGTGATGCAATCAAAAAAGTTATCCGGGAATGGCAGGGCTTCAGCGTTAGCCTGAACATAGTTCACGTTGCCAACCACACCGATGTTGCGCAGTTTTTCGCGCCCCATTTTCAGCATTGAGTCATTGATATCAGCCAGAACCACTTCGCCTGTTTCGCCAACCAGTCGAGAGAACTTAGCGGTTAAATCGCCGGTTCCACCTGCTAAGTCCAGTACGCGCTGACCACGACGAACACCACTGCAATCAATGGTGAAACGCTTCCATATACGATGGATGCCAAATGACATTAAGTCATTCATTACGTCGTATTTTGCGGCCACAGAGTGGAACACATTAGCGACCATATCGGCCTTCTGTTCCTTCGCTACAGTGCGAAAGCCAAAGTGTGTTGTTTCCTGGGATTCTTCAACCATCTCAATGCCTGCTTGTCCAAAAAATGTTTGTGAAGTGTAACAGAATGGGGCCTAAAGCCCTATGCTTCAAGCTGCAGGGTTTAACCGAAGCTCAACGCTCACCGACAATTCGTCGGTTCTCTAAACTGTTGTCCGTGTTCTTTTCTTCGTCGTTTTCATGCTCATGGCGCTCGGTGTTATCGCCGTCTTCAAGTCTGGCCTGCTCGACTAAATCTGGATTAATCTCACGTTTAACCTCAACACCCAGACCACGAAACGCATCAGCCTGGAGCAGAATATTTCCGCGCCCGGTAGAGAGTTTTTTCATCGCCTGTCGATAGTTATCCTGCGCTTTATCCAGGCTTTGACCAATCGCCGACATATCATCAACAAAGAGGCGCATTTTGTCATACAGGCGGCCTGCGCGTTCGGCAATTTGTTGCGCATTCCGGCTTTGATGCTCATAACGCCACAAATTGGCAACCGTTCTTAACGCCACAAGCAGCGTGGTCGGGCTAACCAGCATGATGTTATTCTTGAGTGCTTCACTGATAAGTTCCGGCTGGCGGTCAATCGCCAGTAAAAATGCTGGCTCGACCGGGATAAACATCAGTACATAATCCAGCGACCGCAGCCCAGGCAACTGCTGATAGTCCTTACGGCCCAGCATGCGAATGTGGTTACGCACCGCTGCAATATGCTCGTTGAGGGCGATTTCACGAGTTACGTCGTCGTCACCGTTGTAGTAACGCTCATAGGCCACCAGCGTCATTTTGGCGTCGATAACCACATCTTTGCCCTGCGGCAAACGCACGATGACATCCGGCTGCATGCGGCTGTTATTTTCTAGCTGAATGTTTACCTGGGTTTCGTATTCATACCCTTCGCGTAAGCCGGAGGCTTCCAGCACACGTGTTAGTACAACCTCACCCCAGTTTCCCTGGGTTTTATTGTCCCCTTTCAGGGCTTTGGTGAGGTTCAGTGCCTCTTGTGCCATCTGAGCATTAAGCTGCTGAAGGTTACGAATTTCGTGGGTTAGCGTGTGGCGTTCGCGAGCGTCCTGGCCAAAACTTTCCTGAACCTGGCGGCGGAAACCATCCAGTTGTTCGCGCAGTGGCGAGAGCAATCCATTCAAACTTTGGCGGTTTTGCTCTTCAACTTTACGGCCACTGTGTTCAAAAATCCGGTTGGCGAGGTTTTCAAATTGTTCGCTGAGGCGCTGCTCGCTGTTGAGCATCTGCCGATGTTTGTCATCAGCATTTAGACGGGTTTGTTCCAGAAGTGTGGAAAGTTCGCGGATATCGGCTTCCTGCGCACTGTTAATTTCAAGCTGAGTGCGCAACTCGCGGTTGAGTTGTTCACATTCTTCTTTCCAGTGCTGGTTTTGCTGCAACTCCTGCCGTGCCGCAGTCAGTTCGCCGTAGATTTCTCGTTGTTCTTCATGCAATGCGGATTGCCGCCCGGCCGCCCGCAAACTTGCCAGCAACCAGCCAGTCAGAACTCCAACCAGCGCAATACCGAGCCCGAATAAAATAGAAATATCCACAGTCACTCCCACAAAGTCATACCAGGCACCAGCAAAATAAAATTGTGCTGTATAAATGTCCAGATGAAAAGGAGTTTACTGCGAGACGTTACGCAAAGCGTAAAAATTAAGCCGGCTTGCACCGGCTTTGGGGGACTAGATCAGGCGACGAGCTGCTTCTACAACGATTTTAACCGCATGGCTTTCGGTTTTCTTCATCGTTTCAGCGTTAGGAATTTCTTGCTGAGTACGGTTCACAATCACACCTGCAACCATACCTGCACGCAGACCCTGGCTTGCACACATGGTCAGCAGTGTTGCGGATTCCATCTCGTAGTTCATCACGCCCATCTGCTGCCACTCTTCCATGGAACCTTTGTAGCGGTTCACTACGCGGCCTGAGAAGGTGTCGTAACGCTCCTGGCCTGGGTAGAAGGTATCAGAAGATGCAGTCACACCAATGTGTGTGGTCGCGCCAATAGATTTCGCCGCTTCAACCAGTGCGGTAGTACACGCAAAATCGGCAACCGCCGGGTATTCCATTGGAGCAAAGTGCAAGCTGGCACCGTCAAGGCGCACAGAAGCAGTTGTCACCAGAACATCACCAACATTGATATGCGGCTGAATTGCACCGGTAGTCCCGATACGCAGGAAAGTACGAATACCCAACTGCGCCAGTTCTTCCACCGCGATAGAGGTTGATGGACCACCGATACCGGTGGAACAGACGATTACTGGCTTGCCGTCTAACTCAGCACGCCAGGTAGTAAATTCACGGTGGGCAGCCAATTTGACCGGCTTGTCCATCAGCACAGCGATTTTTTCAACTCGCTCAGGATCGCCCGGGACGATGGCAAGTGTTGCCCCTTGCAGATCGCTTTTAGTGAGGCCGAGGTGAAAAACATCAGACTTGGACATAACAAACTCCTGCGTTGAATAGGTTGGCTTACATTGCTATGGGGGTACTGTACAGAACCCTCACAAATAATTTCGTGACGCATTTCACTTTGAATCAAACAAGTTACATTATTTTCAACTGCAATAGTGATGAAAATCACATTTAAAGGGGTGGCGCTCATAGTTCTGATATTGAGATGAGTGCGACTAAACAATCCACCAGCAACTCGAAGAATAACGGGGAAAAGCTATAGTTATCGCACTGCGCTAATTCTGGTAAGGAGAATGCCAATGAAAGAAGAACATACAGGTAAATCACCGGGCGGGCATTTTGCGCCAGCGGCCTGCCCTCTTGCGTCAACCGCATTGCATACCCCAGATGATGCTATTCATGCAGGGGAAACCTCAATTCCTACGCAGGGCGAAAACATGCCTGCTTATCACGCCAGGCCAAAAGATGCCGCAGGCCCTTTACCCATCGTGATTGTAGTGCAGGAAATTTTCGGCGTGCATGAGCATATTCGCGATGTCTGCCGTCGCCTGGCGCTGGAAGGGTATCTGGCTATCGCGCCAGAGCTCTATTTCCGCCAGGGTGATCCCAATGATTATGCCGATATCCCTACCCTGTTCAGCGGGCTGGTTTCAAAAGTACCCGATGCACAGGTGCTCGCGGATCTTGATCACGTCGCCAATTGGGCGGCAAGAAACGGTGGTGATGCACATCGTTTGATGATGACAGGGTTTTGTTGGGGTGGCCGTATAACGTGGCTGTATGCCGCACACAATCCACAGTTGAAAGCAGCTGTGGCCTGGTATGGCAAATTAGTTGGCGAGAAGACATTAAACTCCCCGCATCACCCAGCCGACATCGCAGTCAATTTGAATGCGCCCGTGCTTGGGCTTTATGGCGGGCAGGACACGGGGATTCCACAGGATACTGTCGAAACAATGCGCCATGCGTTGCGTGCCGCTAATGCCAACGCAGAAATTATCGTCTACCCGGAAGCGGGCCATGCTTTTAATGCGGACTACCGCCCGAGCTATCATGCTGAATCGGCAAAGGATGGCTGGGTGCGGATGCTGGCGTGGTTTGAACGATTTAGTGCAAGCAGGTAACCCATTTAACTCAAAGCCCGTCAGGCTCACATTATCGCGACAATTTTTTAGTGTCTGGCGGGTTTTTACATCAATTTTTTTGCAGCATTCTCCCACAATTTGAACCCTCTCACACTTCCTCTCCAGCACTTGTTAATCCATTTCGTTGATACAAATTATTCGTTGCAGCTACGGAAACTATTTCGCTGTTTTAAGCAGCATATCTTCTGAATACTCGTCTACAGACAATGTAATTACTCACCTGGTGAACTGGAGATTTTAAGATGACTCATGCTTTTGAAGCTCAACCTTTTGCTCTGCCCTTTGATCCAAAAACGACCGCGCTGGTGATGATTGATATGCAGCGTGATTTCGTAGAAGCCGGTGGTTTTGGCGAAGCGCTGGGTAATGATGTTTCGCTGGTTCGCAGCGCAATCGAGCCGTGCAAACGCGTGCTCGAGGTCGCTCGCCAGAAAAATATGCTGGTGATTCACACCCGTGAAGGCCATCGCCCGGATCTGACCGATTGCCCTCCAGCTAAACTGACTCGTGGCGGCAAAACCTTTATCGGCGAACCAGGTCCGATGGGCCGTACTCTGGTGCGTGGTGAAGCGGGCCACGACATCATCCCTGAACTCTACCCAGTTGCTGGCGAGCCAATTATTGATAAGCCAGGCAAAGGGGCGTTCTACCAAACTGATTTGCACCTCATTCTGCAAAATAGCGGCGTTAAAACCTTGATCGTCTGCGGCGTCACCACTGAAGTTTGCGTCAACACCACCGTACGCGAAGCAAATGACCGTGGCTACGAGTGCATTATTCCAGAAGACTGCGTAGGTTCTTACTTCCCGGAATTCCAGAAATACGCACTGGAGATGATCAAAGCCCAGGGCGCAATTTTCGGCTGGGTCAGCGATGCAAACTCCGTGATTAAAGGCCTGAAAGGCTAATCAGCATGGCTATCGTCACGCTTGCAGCGCAGTCCATTGGTTATCTGGCCGCCACCCGGCTACCTAAGAGTGCGCATATTCACAGCTGTTTTGCACACGCAATCAACCTGATCGCTGACGATGGCCATCTTTTTACTCTTTTAGCGGCAGATATTTACCAGAATTTGCCCGATGCAGTGCGAGTGACATTACCCGCAGGCTGGGACTGGCGGCAGCAGGCAATGCGCGGCGAAGCGGTTCAATTGATCGCCAGGCAATGGCAAGCTCCGCGCTGGCAGGTGGATTTAAGCAAAGCAGTCGTCTGGCAACCCAGGCTTAACGGTTCATCATTGAGCCTGAATGCGCTGCCAGAGGCTTTGCAACACTACGAAACGCTGGCCTCACAATTGCTGCTTTACTGCCTGGAACACCAGGTGGAAAGCGATTTGCTCTGGGCATCAAGCCCAATGAGCAAAGACGAAAGCAAGCACCGGCTGGCACCATATGAACTGCCAGAACAGCTCGAAAACCAGGTGGTGAAGCTCATCGGTTACGGCAAAGGTTTAACTCCGGACGGCGATGATTACCTGTTGGGTTATCTGGCGGCACTCAGCCCGTGGCAACTCACCCCTGAGTTGCAAGCACACCAGACGCGGCTGCAACTGTTAATTGAACAACATCTGCCGCGTACCACGGACATCAGCCGCCATTATCTGTGCCGGGCGCTGGAAGGCCACTTTTCCCAGCCCATCTGCGCGATGCAGGAACAACTCACCTCGCAAGCGCCAACCACGATGGTTATCCGCGCCGCAGAACAGGTCATGCAATTTGGCGCGTCTTCGGGTGTCGATTGCCTCGCCGGAATGCTGCACGGGTTGCGTAGCTTAAAAGCAACCCTCTGACATCACCCAATCCCCCCATGCAGAGCCACAAAAACTCTGCAAGGGACAGCTTTGCCAAAATTTCACTATTGGGCAGTAAGAAACAGGCATAAACCGATGAAATCAGAATATAAAGTTTTCAAAAATCTCTATCAGGATTCCGTTTCTCTGATGCAGATATCCGCTCAAATCAGCAAATTGCCAGGCATTCAACAGGCATCCGTGGTGATGGGAACGGCAACTAACCTCGAGCAACTGCACGACGCAGGACTTGGGGACAACATCAGCGCCGGGCCGAACGACCTGATTATCGCGGTGATGGGTGCTGAAGATGCTTGCGAGGAAGCGCTGGAACTGGCTCATCAACGCCTGAACAGTAAACCCGAAGATAGTAGCAACGACGGTGTGCGCACGCCGGATCTGGTGAGCATGGAGATGGCGCTGGAAAAAGAGCCTGCTGCAAATCTGGCACTGATTTCCGTGCCTGGCGATTACGCCGCTGGCGAAGCGATGAAAGCCCTGAATTTGGGTATGAACGTAATGATGTTCAGCGATAACGTCAGCGTCGTGCAGGAAAAAGCGATTAAAGTGCACGCCCGCGAACGTAACCTGATTGTCATGGGGCCAGACTGTGGCACAGCCGTTATTAACGGTATTCCGCTGGGTTTTGCCAACGTCGTTAATCGCGGAGCGATTGGTGTGGTCGGCGCATCCGGTACCGGCGTGCAGGAAGTTACCTGCCGTATCGACCAGCTTGGCGCGGGGATTTCTCAGGCACTCGGCACCGGCGGTCATGATTTAAGTGAAGAAATTGGCGGCATTTCCATGCTGTTCGGCCTGCAAGCGCTGGCAGAAGATGAAGCCACAAAAGTCATCGTTTTAATTTCTAAGCCCCCTTCAAAAGCGGTTGCCGAACGTATTCTCGAGCAGGCACAGGCGGCAGGCAAACCCGTGGTAGTGAACTTCCTCGGAGCAATTCCTGCAGAGATTACCCGCCCAAATGTCACCGCAGCGACAACCCTTGCCAGCGCCGCCGACCTTGCTGTCGCGCTGCTGAATAACACTCCGCTGATTCAGCACGCTTTACAGCCAGACGCGGCCCAAATAACCATGCTGCAAACTGCAGCACAGGCGCTACCTGCCAGCCGTCAGTTGATTCGTGGCGTCTTTGCGGGCGGCACTTTCTGTTATGAAGCACAGCTTTTGTGCCAACAACATGGCTTTACAGCCTCCTCTAACACGCCAGTTTATGGCAACCGCAAACTGACTGATATCTGGAAAAGTGACGGCCACACCCTGATCGACATGGGTGATGACGATTTCACCCGTGGCAAACCGCACCCGATGATCGACCCGACGCTGCGCAACCAGCGCCTGCTGGTTGAACTGAGCGATCCACAAACCGCCATCGTGCTGTTTGACCTGGTGCTGGGCTATGGCGCAGCCGAAGAACCTGCCGCTGAATTGCTGGAACTGCTCGCCAAAATCGACAAAGCCAACGCCCCGCTGTTGGTCGCTCACGTCTGCGGCACACAAGCAGACCCGCAACAGCGCAGCCGACAGATTGAATCCCTGCGCAACGCAGGAGTGATTGTCGCCGATTGCAACGCGCAGGCAGCCATTTGGGCGAGCATCGTGGCGCAGACTCAGGCTAAGAAAAACGGAGTAACCGCATGAATACCTTATTTAATCAGCCACTAAAAGTGGTGAATGCGGGGCTTGCGGGCTTCGCCAACAACATTCAAAAAGTCGGCGGCGATGCCATTGCGCTGAGCTGGCAGCCACCTGCGCTAGGTAATATCGAAGCGGGTTTAGATCTGGCGGATTTGCTGCGCCACCCGCTGGTTGAGCACGCAAACCAAGTCGCAATGGAGCATTACCTGAACGCACAGCCAGTATTGGTTGACGTGATGATGGCTGACGAAGCGATTCCGGCAATGGCAGAACGCAAACTTATCCTGCATTCCGGCCCGCCAATCAGCTGGGAAAATATGTGCGGCCCGGTAAAAGGGGCGATTGTGGGTGCCATTCTGTTTGAAGGTTGGGCCACCAGCCACGAAGAAGCCGAACTGCTGGCAAAAAGCGGAAAAGTTGACCTTGAACCTTGCCATCATTACAACGCCGTCGGCCCAATGGCGGGGATTATTAGCCCATCCATGCCGCTGTGGGTGATTGAAAACAAAACCAACGGCAAGCTGGCTTTCTGTAACTTCAATGAAGGTCTTGGCAAAGTGTTGCGCTTTGGCGCGAATAACGACGAAGTTCTACAACGTCTGCACTGGATGCGCAACGAACTGGCTCCGGCACTGAAAGTGGCCGTGCGCCACATCGGCGAACTGGAATTAAAACCGCTGATGGCACAAGCGCTGCACATGGGTGACGAAGTTCATAACCGTAATGCCGCTGCAACGGGCCTGCTGATCAAGCGCCTGGTCCCTGCGCTGTTGGCCAGCAACATGCCGCTGGAAACCCTGCAACGGGTTGTGGAATTTATCACTGGCAACGACCACTTCTTCCTTAACCTTTCTATGGCCGCCTGCAAAGCGATGATGGATGCCGCAGCCAATGTGCCTTTCAGCTCGATGGTGACCGTAATGGCGCGTAACGGCGTAAACTTCGGCATTCGCTTGTCCGGCACTGGTGACCAGTGGTATCAGGCTCCGGCAAACCCAGTCGAAGGCTTGTTCTTCCCGGGCTACGGTGTTGATGACGCAGCAGCGGATTTGGGCGACAGCGCTATTACCGAAACCGCAGGTGTTGGCGGCTTTGCGATGGCTTCTTCCCCGGCCATCGTGAAATTTGTCGGCGGCACACCAGCCGATGCCACTAACAACAGCCGCCGCATGCAGTTCATCACCCTTGGCTCAAACCCGGCATTCACCTTGCCTGCACTGAATTTCGCGCCAACGGCGGCGGGTATCGACGCACGTAAAGTGGCTGACCGCGGCATTCTGCCGGTTATCAATACCGGTATCGCCCATAAGCAAGCGGGGGTCGGTCAGATAGGTGCCGGGATCACCACCGCACCGATGTCCTGCTTTGTTGATGCCATTCAGGCACTAGCCAAGGTCGTTTCCCAGGGAGAGAACACATGAGCAAACCTTTAGCAATAGTCGCCGTAGGCGGCAATGCGCTGATCCAGGACGATCGCCACAACAGCATTCCAGACCAATACGAAGCGGTAATGGAAAGCGTTAAACACATCACCGATATGGTCGAAGCCGGATGGGATCTGGTGCTCACTCACGGTAACGGCCCGCAGGTTGGCTTTATTCTGCGCCGCTCTGAGCTGGCGAGCCCTGAAGTAGCTCCGGTGCCACTGGATTACGCCGTCGGCGACACCCAGGGCGCGATTGGCTACATGTTCCAGAAAGCACTGCACAACGAACTGGCTCGCCGCGGCATTTCTAAGCCTGTTGTGGCTCTCGTTACCCAAACACTGGTCAATCAAAACGACAGTGCTTTTGCTAACCCAAACAAACCGATCGGTGCGTTTATGGACGAGCAAACCGCTATTCAGCGCCAGCAGGAACTCGGCTGGACGATGATGGAAGATGCTGGCCGCGGCTGGCGTCGTACCGTGCCGTCACCGGCTCCCCTCGAAATTATTGAACGCGACACTATCGCGCAGTTGGTTAAACAGGGTTACATCGTCATCGCCTGCGGCGGCGGTGGTATTCCTGTGATTCGCGACGAGAAGCAGCAACTGAGCGGCGTTGAAGCGGTGATCGACAAGGATCTGGCTTCTGCCCTGCTAGCTCAGCAACTCGGTGCCGATCTGCTGCTCATCCCAACGGGCGTGGAGAAAGTGGCGATTAACTTCGGCACGCCGCAACAACAATGGCTGGACACGCTGACCATCGCGCAGGCACAGAAACTGCTCGACGAAGGTCAGTTTGGCGTTGGCAGCATGCAGCCAAAAGTTGAAGCGATTCTTGGTTTTGTGAAAGCAAGCGTCCAGGCGGGGAATGCCGCAAGCGGCCTTATCACTAGTCCACAAGCAATTAAGGCCGCACTGAATCACCAAAGCGGCACGTGGATCGCACCTTAATCAAATTTATCTGGGGAGGACATCCTCCCCATTAGCAATTTCTGGAGAATTATCATGACAGCAACCACTTTACTCGCCGTTAACGGCACCCTGATGCGCGGGCTGAAACTTAACCCCAATATGCAGAAAGCGGGAGGTACTTTTGTCCGTGAAGATCGCACCGACGCGCACTACCGCATCTGGAGTATTAACGATGACCATCCAGGCATGATCCGCGTGGAGCACGACGGTACCAGCGTTGAGCTCGAAATCTGGGAGCTGCCATTGGCGAGCTTCGCGGCATTGCTGGAAAGCGAACCTGCGGGGTTGTCTATCGGCAAAGTCAAACTGCAAGACGGCAGCATCGTGCTGGGTGTGTTAGCTGAAAACTGGCTGACTGAAGGCCAGCGCGAAATTACCGAACTCGGAAGCTGGCGTAAATACACCGGCCATTTCCATACTGCTTAACAGCGCAATTCAGAGGGAACAAGATATGCGTAAGACCCAAGAGAGTCTCAACACGGCATCAGGATTACGTATTGCCATGATTTTGCTGGGGATCGCCGTAACGCCGGTCCTGTTGTCATCTTCGAGCCTGGGAAATCAGCTTTCCAGCTCTGGTCTGATTAGCGTTGTGCTGCTGGGTGGGTTGATTTTGGCCATCTTGTCTGCCATCACTATCAGCGTCGGCGAAAAAGCCCGCCTACCCACTTACGGGATTGTGAAATATCCCTTTGGTGAAAAAGGCGCAATTGCGATCAACATCCTGATGGCGATCAGCCTGTTTGGCTGGATTGCCGTAACGGCCAATATGTTTGGCCATTCGGTACACGATTTGCTGGCGCAACATGGACTGGAGTTACCGGTACAGCTATTGGTGGCTACGGGCTGCGTGATTTTTGTCGCGTCTACCGCGTTTGGTTTTGCGGTATTGGGGAAAGTCGCGCAAATCGCCGTACCCGTCATCGCCGCCATGCTTTGCTATATCCTTTATATTGCGACTCATACTGCTGTTGCCGCTCCCGCTGCTGCAATCAGCATGAATACGGGTGTCGCAGTATCAACTGTGGTGGGTACTATTATTGTGTTGGTCGCCACATTGCCCGATTTCGGCAGCTTTGTGCATAACCGTAAACACGCGCTGATTGCGGCGGGAGCCACCTTCCTGATTGCTTATCCGCTGCTGTACTGGGCTGGTGCAACACCAAGTGCGATTAGCGGCCAGGGTTCTTTGCTTGGCGCAATGGCGGTGTTCGGTGCGGTTATGCCTGCGGCTCTGCTGCTGATTTTTGCCTGTGTAACGGGTAATGCCGGGAACATGTTCCAGGGCACGCTGGTAGTTTCAACGCTGTTGACTCGCTTCCCGAAATGGCAGATTACTGTGGCACTCGGCGTGTTGTCTGCGATTGTGGGCAGCATGGACATTATGGCGTGGTTCATTCCATTCCTGCTGTTCCTCGGTATTGCCACACCACCCGTTGCAGGGATTTATATCGCTGACTTCTTCCTTTATCGCCGCAACGGCTATGAAGAATCAGTGCTGTCCCGCGAGCCGCAAATCAAGGTGCTCACCTTTGTGGCGTGGATCCTCGGTGCTGCGGTCGGCTTTATGACAGTGAAAGGTTTGTTCACTCTGACGACCATTCCTTCGGTTGATTCCATTCTTGTGGCCTGCATCGCTTATACAGTACTAAGCAAGATAGGTAACCGCCGCTAATTCCTGGGTATAATTGGTGTAATCAAGTGGCCGGAACGAGGAACGATCTGGCCCTTCAACGCATTCAGGGATCCTGCCATGTTCATCTCCGACGAAACTATCCGTGTTGTCCATTTGGTTGCTAAATATCAGAGCATCACAACCGCTGCCGAACAGTTGAACAAAGTCCCTTCTGCGATTAGCTACACCATTAAAAAAGCCGAAGAGAGCATTGGCGCGGAGTTGTTTATCCGCAAAGGTCGTTATATCGAGCTGACCTCTGCCGGGGAATACTTCATCCAGCACAGCAAAAATATCCTTCACGACCTGGAAGCCCTAAAGCGTAATACCGTGCTGATTCAGGACGGTGTGGAACAAGAGTTGGTGGTAGCGGTGAATAACATTATCCCCACACCAGTGTTGGTGGACTTTATTTGGGATTTTGAGCGGCAGTTCCCATCGACTATGCTGAGAGTAAATCTCGAGGTATATAACGGTTGTTGGGATGCGCTTTACAGTAAACGAGCTGATTTAGTGATTGGTGCGCCACATGCTGTTCCCAGCAGCGAAGGGATTATCAGCGAACCGATTGGCCAACTGGAGTGGGATTTTGTTGTCGGCCCGCAACATCCATTAGCGGTCCAGGTGCAGCCATTGCAAAATGCCGAACTACGCCAGTATTCCGCGATTTGCATCCGCGATACCGCAGTGAATTTCATTCCCCAGCAAGCCTGGCTACTGGAAGGGCAAAAGCCGCTCTTTGTGCCCGATTTCCCTACGGCAATTTCGCTTATAGAGAAAAACGTCGGCATCGGCTATATCCCCCATCATCTGGCACAGCCGTTACTCAATAACGGGCAACTGGTGAAAAAGCCGATGCAGGAACATAAACACGCCACCAAACTATTTCTCGCTGCACGTTCAGACGGCATGGGGAAAGTGTGCCAATGGTGTATGGATTATTTGCAGCATCCGGTAGTTGCGGGGAGATTGAGTAGGGGGTGAGTGTGCTGAAAGTCGTTTTACAAGCACCGCTACCGGACCACATGATTAAGAGCCTTACCGTGCAATAACACAGCCCGATAATTACCGCTGTGCACTGACTACCGACTCAGAAACACTGCGCGAATATTGTGCATCGCTAAGCATTGTGTTGCTGAATCAACTGGAATCACCAGAGCAGCAAGAACACATCATCGGAATACTCTTCAAACTGGTGAATCTACTGGCCGAAGATTTAAAAGCGCCGCGTTTTGTGAACACGGCGAAAGGCCTGGTGATGACGAGTGGTGAGGCTGTATCAGTCGTCCACTAAGTAAACAGATTTATCCTGTGTAGCGAATCACTACACACCATGTTATTGTGCGTGTAGTGATTAGATACACACCCCATATTGGGAGAAGGCCATGAAACCCCAGGCAAAGGAAGCCCCGATTAATATTCGGGCAAAAGCAGAACAGCGTGATCTTATCGATCGCGCGGCACAGTTGGTTCATAAATCCCGAACAGATTTTATGCTGGAGGTTGCCTGCCGCGAAGCAGAGGATATCCTTCTTGACCAGCGCCTGTTTACACTCAACGATGAGCAATATCAGGAGTTTCTGGACGTCATTGACTCACCGGTTAGCGACAATCCAAAACTTGCCAGGCTGCTGAGTAGCAAATCAGTATGGGAATAACGCCGCCTGAACCACTCAATTCAGAACATATTCTGGCTGAGTTTTGTTGCGGAGAGAAAACGCTGGATGACTGGTTGAAACTAAAAGCATTAAAGAACCAGGCTTTCGGTGCTTCCCGAACGTTTGTTGTCTGCCAGGCTGGGACTAAACGCGTTATTGGATTCTATGCCCTGGCAGCCGGGGGGATCAGCCATAGCGATGCAACCAGTAGTATTCGTCGCAACATGCCAGACCCTATACCTGTCATTATCCTTGGCCGCCTGGCTGTTGATTATACTTTTCAAAAAAAGAAGATTGGCAGGGATTTAGTGAAGGATGCTTTTGCGCGCGCGATGGCCATTTCTGAAAGCCTTGGCGTCCGTGCACTCGTTGTGCGTGCGTTGACGGATAACGCAGCTAAGTTCTATGAGGACTTCGGTTTTACCGCATCGCACTCAATTCCAGACACGTTATTCCTGAAACTCTGATAGCAAAACGCCTTCTCCCGAAAGAGAGAAGGCGTTTATTTTTAAGCCTTACGCAAATTCTGCGCAGCCTTCACCATATTCGCCAGTGCCTGGCGAGTCTCCGGCCAGCCACGGGTTTTCAGGCCGCAGTCCGGGTTGACCCACAAGCGCTCTGCCGCAACGCTTTCCGCCGCTTTCTTCAGCAATGCTTCAATCCATTCCACGCTCGGTACGTTCGGTGAGTGGATGTCATACACGCCCGGTCCGATTTCATTCGGGTATTCGAACTCTTTAAATGACTCCAACAGGTCCATATCGGAACGCGAGGTTTCGATGGTGATCACGTCTGCATCCAGCGCGGCAATGGAGTCCATGATGTCGTTGAACTCGCAGTAACACATGTGCGTGTGGATCTGCGTGTCATCACGCACCACGGCAGCGTTCAGGCGGAAGGCTTCCACACCCCATTCCAGATACGCCTGCCAGTCGGAACGGCGCAGCGGTAAACCTTCGCGCAGAGCGGGTTCATCAATCTGGATGATCCCAATACCTGCCGCTTCCAGATCTGCCACTTCATCACGCAGTGCCAGGGCGATTTGTTTGGCGATGGTTTCACGGCTTACGTCTTCGCGTGGGAATGACCAGCAAAGAATCGTCACCGGGCCAGTCAGCATGCCTTTAACGGGTTTGTCGGTCAGGGATTGCGCGTATTTCGCCCATTCCACGGTGATCGCTTCCGGGCGGCTGATGTCACCAATCACAACTGGTGGTTTCACGCAGCGTGAACCGTAACTCTGCACCCAGCCGTTTTGGGTGAACACGAAGCCGTCGAGGTGCTCACCGAAGTATTCCACCATGTCGTTACGTTCGGCTTCGCCATGTACCAGTACATCCAGCCCTAAACGCTCCTGTTCAGCAACGGCCTGTTTGATATGTTCTGCGATACCGGTGCGATAGTTGTTGGCGTCAAGATTTCCCTTTTTGAAGTCGAGGCGCAGGCCACGGATTTCGGTTGTTTGCGGGAATGAACCGATGGTGGTGGTCGGCCACGCTGGCAGGTTAAAGCGCTGACGCTGAGCCTGCGCGCGAACGGTGTAGTTGTTCTGGCGTTGGCTGTCTTGAGCCGTAATGGTCGCAAGACGTTTTCCGACTGCCACATTATGTACGCGCTGTGAATGGCGGCGAGCCTGAATTGGCGCACTCCACTCAACCAGTTTTTCTGTGTTACCGCTGTTCAGCGCGTCGGTCAGCAAAGACAACTCGGCACATTTTTGCAGGGCGAAGGCAAACCAGCTCTTCACTTCAGCATCCAGACGCGTTTCAACGCTCAGGTCTATTGGGCTGTGCAGCAGAGAACAGGAAGAGGCGACCCACAATTCGCGTTTGCCGACGATAGCCTGCAATTGCTGGTATTTCTCAGTTAAATCAGCACGCCAGACGTTACGGCCATTAATCACACCGGCCGATAACAGCCAGTTGGCTGGCAGTTGCTGATGCAGCGCGTTGATATCGTCTTTACCATGGACGAAGTCGACGTGCAGACCCTGAACCGGCAGCGCCGTAATGGTGTTCAGGTTTGGCGTCACACCTTCAAAGTAAGTGGTCAGCAACAGTTTAACGTTACCAGCCAGCGCGTCGTAAGCCGGTTTGAACGCATCGAGCCATTCTTGCGGTAACTCCAGCACCATAGCCGGCTCTTCGATCTGCACCCACTCGATACCACGCTTTGCCAGTTCCACCAGCACCTGTTGGTAAACCGGCAGAATATCTTGTAGTAGGCTCAGGCGGTCAAACGGCTCGCCTTTCACTTTGCCAAGCCACAGGTAAGTGACCGGCCCAAGCAACACAGGTTTCACGTTGTGGCCCAGCGCCAGTGCTTCGTCGACCTCATCCAGCAGCTGTGTCCAGGTCAGTTTGAACTGCTGGCCCCGGGTAAACTCCGGCACCATATAGTGGTAGTTGGTGTTAAACCATTTGGTCATTTCTGCTGCGGCGGCTGGCTCACCCGTTGGTGCGCGGCCACGGCCCAGACGGAACAAGGTATCAATATCGACGCTGCCGTCCGCGTTCTGATGACGAGCCGGCACGTTGCCAAGCAGCAAGCTGGTGGTCAGAACGTGGTCGTACCAGGCGAAATCGCCCACCGGTAGCAATTCGACGCCAGCCTGTTGTTGCTGGTCCCAGTGACGGGCACGCAGTTCGCGGCCTACCGCCAGTAATTCTTCCTGAGTGGAGTTGCCCGCCCAGTAACTTTCTTGTGCTTTTTTCAGTTCGCGACGCAGGCCAACACGAGGGAAGCCGAGGGTGTGATTTTTTATCGTCATGTTCTTTCCTCAATATTCATTATTCGACGCATTTAGCCGTCCAGATGTTTACACATCTATAATCAACAGGTACTGTATATTCCTCAAGCGCAATTTGCTCATGCCGAAGTGAAGGACTTTCATGATCGAGATCAAACATCTGCGGACGCTCCAGGCGTTACGAAATTGCGGTTCTTTAGCCGCTGCTGCTGCCGCGTTGCATCAAACCCAATCGGCACTCTCCCATCAATTCAGCGATCTGGAGCAGCGCCTGGGTTTCCGCCTGTTTGTCCGTAAAAGTCAGCCACTACGGTTTACGCCGCAGGGCGAGGTGCTATTGCAACTGGCTGAACAAGTTTTGCCGCAGATAAGCCGTGCGCTTCAGGCTTGCAATGAACCGCACCAGACCCGGCTTCGCATCGCCATCGAATGCCATAGCTGCATTCAGTGGCTGACGCCCGCGCTGGAAAACTTCCACAAAACCTGGCCGCAGGTGGATCTGGATTTCAAATCTGGCGTGACGTTCGACCCGCAGCCTGCTCTGCAACAAAGCGAACTGGATATCGTATTAACGTCCGACATCCTGCCGCGCAGCGGTCTGCATTATTCGCCAATGTTTGATTATGAAGTGCGCCTGGTGCTGGCAACGGATCACCCGCTGGCAAGCAAAACGCGTATTGAGCCGGAAGATTTGAGCAGCGAAACGTTGTTGATTTACCCGGTGCAGCGCCAACGACTCGATATCTGGCGCCATTTCCTGCAACCCGCGGGCGTCAGCCCATCGCTGAAAAGTGTCGATAACACGCTGTTGCTGATTCAGATGGTGTCAGCCCGCATGGGGATTGCTGCGTTGCCACATTGGGTAGTGGAAAATGTTGAGCGCCAGGGTCTGGTCGTAACCAAAACCCTGGGCGAAGGACTGTGGAGCCGGTTGTACGCCGCAGTGCGCGATGGCGAGCAGCGTCAACCGGTGACGGAAGCCTTTATTCGCTCGACGCGTTCACACGCTTGCGAGCATCTGCCGTTTGTGAAGAACGCGGAGCGACCCAATGGCGATGTACCCATAGCGAAGCCATTATCACCGACCCACCAATAATAAAACTCGGCCAGTGAGGCTGTTCTTGCCAGATGGCAAGGTTAACCAGCAGCCCCGCCGGAACATGTACGTTGTTCATGATACCAAGCGTGCCCGCATCCACCTGCGTGGCGCCATAGTTCCACATAAAGTAGCCCAGCCCGGAAGCCACCACGCCAAGCCACACCAGAATGCCCCATTGCAGGTTGGTGGTTGGGAGTTTTTGCGGATTTCCCAGCGCAAACCAGGCCGTTACAGCCACGACTGCCGCGCCGAGGTAGAACCACGAAAATGCGCAACGTTGCGGCATCGGGCGTGTTTCCATCAGCCGTTTGTAACCCACCATACCGATGGCGAAGCAGATGTTTGCCACCTGGACCAGCAGCAGGCCAATCCAGAAGTGATCGCTCACTTTGTCGTAGCGAATAATCGCCGCGCCAATCACCGCAAGTCCGGCACTCAATGCGTAGCCCCAACGTAGCTTGTTGCCGCTGATCAAGTCATAAATCAGCGTAACGTAAAGCGGCGTCATTACCGTAAATAGCAGGAATTCTGAAACGGTGAGGTAGAGATACGCCTGGAAACTAAACAGGTACATCACGCCGAGTTGCAGTGCGCCCACCAGCATATACAGCAACAGAGTTTTCGCGCTGTAGCCTTTAAAGCGCAGGAATGGCAGGAACACTATCGCCGCCAGCCCGACGCGCATCAGCACTGAAAAGTAGCTGTCGACATGCCCGGCAAGGTATTCGCCAATCAGGCTAAAAGAGAAGGCCCACAGAATAGTGGTGATGATCAGTAACGGCACGATGAAGTCTCTACTACGGGAGATTAATGCTTCATTGTAGCGAAGGGAATGTGCAGAAGTTGAACTATTTGGTTGACGAGTGGTGATTAATCCACCACTCGTTTATTACGAATCAGTCTTTGCCGAGGAACATCTTGCGCAGGTAATGCGGAACCGCGTTATCACCGTTGGTGCCGATGACTTCAAGCTCTGGCAGCAAGTCTTTCAGGCGCTGGTGAGCGTTGCCCATGATGCAGCCTTTACCCGCCATGCTCAGCATTTCCGCGTCATTCATGCCGTCACCAAAGGAAATGCAGTCTTTCAGGCCGTAGCCCATCGCTTTGGATACCGCTTCCAGCGCGTGACCTTTCGACACGCCACCCGCCATCACTTCCAGGCAAGTCAGGGTCGAGAAACTCACATTCACGCGGTCGCCCCAGCGAGCGAGCAATGCTTGCTCAAGCGGCAGCAGTTTTTCATGTGAATCACAGGTGAAGAACACTTTGCTGACGCCATCGGCTTCCAGCAAGCCTGGTTCAAACAGGGTGTAATTGAACACCGCTTCTTTAAAATATTTCATCTCTTCCGGGCGGTGGCGGTTCATAAACCACTGGTCGCCACGGTAGACGTTGGTCACGATATCTTGATTAGTATGCACCACACCGAACAAGTCCTGCGCGATGTCGTGGTCGAGATCGTGGCTGAACACCAGGTTGCCGTCAGTATCATGCACACGCGCACCGTTAGAGGTGATCATGTAGGCTTTGATTTCTAGGTTATCGCGAATCTGCCCCACGTCGATATGGTGGCGGCCCGTTGCGAAGACGAAATGAACACCTTCAGCGGTGAGCAATTTCAGCGTTTCTTTAGCATACGAGGAGAGAGTGTGATCAGGGGACAGCAACGTGCCATCTAAGTCAGACGCAACGACATGGTACATAGGATTTGGAACCTCTGGTGTTGAATTCAGATTAATTATGCCTGTCAAAAAACGCGATGACGGCATTCAGCGCTTCGGTCCGCATATCGTCCTTTTCGAACAGGATCTCATGATACGCACCGTTTATGACGTAAGGTGTTTCCCCCTCACAAGGGTGGCCCGCCGCGGCGCGAATCTCACAGAATTGGTCATGCGCACGGTTATCTACGACACGCTCCTCTTCTGCCTGCAGGATAAAAATCGGCGTGGTGATAGCAGTGGCTCCTGCTAAAACCTGTTCTCCTGCGAGTATCCCTTCTCTTACCCAGTGATTCGTTGGTCCACCCAACCGCAATGCTGGCTCATCAGCATAAAAACGCAGGTTACGGCGGTAACGTTCACGGCTATGGGTCAGGACATTAACGCTAAATGGTAATGCACGCCAGCGGCCTGTTCCGATTGCATAACCCTCACGAATACGCTGATGGCCTTCCGCCCAATCAAGAATATGGCGCACCATCCAGTCAGGCCAGCGCAAGGCGATACCAAACATCGGCGCACACAGCGCAACTGCATCAAAGCATTGTGAGTTTTTCTCAAGCCACAGCGTAATTATCGCGCCGCCCATGGAATGCGCTAACGCGTAGCGTTTTCTCCAGGGGCCGTTGGCGACTTCGTGCTGATAAAAGCGGTCAAAGTCGTCGACATAGTCGCTAAATTTCGCCACATGGCCACGATGTGAGTCCGAAAGCATGCGTCCGGAACGCCCTTGCCCACGGTGGTCGATAATTAAAATATCGAACCCGCAATGGAAAAGGTCATATGCCAGTTCGGCATATTTGACGTAACTTTCGATACGGCCAGGGCAAACGACAATGACCCTGTCGTGATCCTGTGCGCGAAAGCGTACGTAGCGTACCGGCACTTCGTCGACGCCTGAAAATTCACACTCTTCGCGCTGCCGCCAGAAGTCCATCAGTGGACCCGTGGTGAAAGCCGCAAAGGCGTTTTCCCTGTTTGACCATCCATTTTTATGCTGAGTCATATCGCTTTTTTGTGATTCGTAGCACGCTCATCAACAATAGCGTATTGTGGCATAAAAGTGTTCGATCAGGGAATTTCACATGAGCGTTGAGTGGTGGTTTACCTATCTCGTAACCACATTAATTCTGAGTCTGTCACCCGGTTCCGGGGCAATTAATACCATGACCACCGCCATTAGCCACGGCTATCGGGGGGCTGCCGCGTCGATTGCCGGGCTGCAAACGGGGCTTGCGATTCATATTGTGCTGGTTGGGATTGGGCTTGGTGCGCTGTTCTCACACTCGTTGCTGGCTTTTGAAATTTTGAAATGGGCGGGTGCCGCTTATCTTGTCTGGCTTGGTATTCAGCAATGGCGTGCCGCGGGTGCGCTGGACTTGAATACTCTGGCGACTACCCAACCACGCAGCCGTCTGTTTAAGCGCGCGGTTTTTGTGAATCTCACAAACCCAAAAAGCATCGTCTTTCTCGCTGCACTTTTCCCGCAGTTTATCTCACCGCACCAGCCACAGGCGGTACAGTATTTAGTGCTCGGCGTGACCACGGTAGTAGTCGATATTATTGTGATGATTGGCTATGCGACGCTTGCGACACGTATTGCAGGCTGGATTAAAGGACCAAAGCAGATGAAAGCGTTGAACCGCGTATTTGGTTCGCTGTTTATGTTGGTTGGCGCACTCCTTGCGGGAGCGCGCCAGGCCTAATTTTCAGCGGAAGATTAGCGGGAGATGATCAGGTGGATGCCGAATCCGGCAAACAACGCACCGGCTGTTCCATCAATCCACTTCGCAAGGCGCTGATAACCGCGGCGCATTTTCGGCAGTGCGAACAAGCTAGCCACGACCGTAAACCACACGAAGGTTTCCAGCGCGATCATTACAAATAAACCCCAACGTTCGGCGCTTCCCACATCATTGCCCACGAACAGCGAGAACACGCTGCCGAAGTAAATAATGGCTTTAGGGTTCGACAAGTTAGTGAGCAGCCCTTTCAGGAAACTGCGTCCACCATGTGCCAGCTCTACCGCAGGTACTTCCTCGGAAGGCTTCTCTTTTTTCAGCGCACTACGCAGCATCTGGTAGCCCATCCAGCACAGATACAAACCACCGCCGACCATAATAATGCTGTGTAGCCACGCCATTTTTTCAAGGATCAGATTCAGGCCGAGCAGCGCCACACCTGACCAGACCATCACGCCACCAGTAATGCCCAGCACGCCCATCATAGCTTCTTTGCGGGAACGGCTAACGGCGGTCTGCGAAACGAAGAAGAAGTCGGGACCGGGAGTGACCAACGCAACGATGTGTAATACCGCTACGGTCAAAAAAAGCGTCAACATAGGAATAGCTCGCTGGATAATTAATTGGACAATAACTATACCCTAAATACTTCGAGTTGCAGGTAGGCGGCCAGGGAACTTATCCCCAGGAGCTTACATAAGTAAGTGACTGGGGTAAGTGAGTGCAGCCAACACCCCTGCAGCTTGAAGAATGAAGGGTATTGGCTACTACTCATCTTCGCCGTCGACATGACTGCGGATAAGTGCCATAAACTCACGCCCAAAGCGTTCAAGTTTACGCGTACCTACACCGTTAACTCCTAGCATTTCACCAGGCGTAATCGGCATTTGTTCGGCCATTTCGATAAGCGTGGCGTCGTTAAACACCACATACGGCGGGATATTCTCCTCGTCGGCAATGGCTTTACGCAGCTTGCGCAGTTTGGCGAACAGCTTACGATCGTAGTTTCCGCCAAACACTTTCGGGCTGGATTTCGATTTGATTGCTACGATTCGCGGCACCGCCAGCATTAGCGGTTCTTCGCCGCGTAAATATGGACGTGCCGCAGAGGTGAGTTGCAGCGCGGAGTGCTGCGCGATGTTTTGCGTCACTACGCCGAGGTGGATCAACTGGCGAATCACGCTCACCCAGTGTTCGTGCGTCTGGTCGCGACCAATGCCGTAGACCGGAAGTTTGTCATGCTGAAACTCGCGGATGCGCTGGTTATTGGCACCGCGCAGGACTTCCACGACATAACCCATACCAAAGCGCTGATTGACGCGATAAATACAGGACAGTGCTTTTTGCGCATCCACCAGCCCGTCGTAACGGCGCGGTGGATCGAGGCAAACATCGCAGTTGCCACAAGATTGCTGGCGACCTTCACCAAAGTAATTCAGCAACACCAAACGGCGGCAGGTTTGCGCTTCGGCAAACGCGCCCATTGCATTGAGTTTGTGGCGCTCAATATCCTGTAATTGCCCGACTGGTTTTTCCTCGAGGCATTTACGCAACCACGCCATATCAGCCGGATCGTAAAATAGCATCGCTTCCGCAGGCAGGCCGTCACGCCCGGCACGGCCCGTTTCCTGGTAATAGGATTCGATATTGCGTGGGATGTCGAAGTGCGCGACAAAACGGACGTTGGGTTTATTGATGCCCATACCGAAGGCGACGGTCGCAACGACGATTTGCAGGTCATCACGTTGGAATTTTTCCTGCACTTCCGCACGCACATGGTGTTCAAGCCCGGCATGATAAGCCCCGGCGCTGATACCTTTGCTTTGCAAACGCGCAGCTGTGTCTTCCACTTTAGCGCGGCTGCCACAGTAAATAATGCCGGATTTCCCGCGCTGTTCTTGCACGTAGCGCATCAGCTGATCGAGAGGTTTAAACTTCTCCATCAGCATGTAGCGAATGTTCGGGCGGTCGAAGCTACTGATTTGAATTAGCGGGTCGTGCAGACCTAACAGGCGAACAATGTCCGCGCGCGTTGTGTCATCAGCCGTAGCAGTCAAAGCAATGAATGGCACAGAAGGCAGGCGCTGGCGCAATTGGCCAAGCGCTGCATATTCAGGGCGGAAATCGTGTCCCCACTGCGAAATACAGTGCGCCTCATCAACCGCAACCATCGACAAGTGCCACTGGCTGATTTGGTCGATGAAGTTATCCATCATCAACCGTTCAGGCGCGATGTATAACAGGCGAATCTGCCCGGAACGGCAGCCCGCCATCACTTCTTGTTGCTGTTCGCGATTTTGAGTGGAGTTAAGACACGCTGCCGCAACACCGTTTGCCAGCAACTGATCAACCTGGTCTTTCATCAGGGAAATCAGCGGCGAAACCACGACAGTCAGCCCGCCAAATACCAGCGCCGGAATCTGATAGCACAGAGATTTGCCACCGCCGGTCGGCATGACAACCAGGCAATCGCGCCCTTCCAGCACCGTTTCGATGATGGCTTCCTGACCCGGGCGGAACTGTTGATAGCCGAAGGTATCTTGCAAAACCTGTCTGGCCAGTACTGCCTGATTAATTACTTCCGCCTGTGTCACGCTTTCCACACCACTAAAACCGCCAAATTTTTAGAACAGATCGTTAAGCATAACGCCGACACCGAAGCGTGTCTGGTTAAAGTTGTAATCAATTAATGACTCGCCGTAACCGCTGTAAAGCTGGGTATAAAGGCGCACGTGCTTAGTGACCGGATAACTAAAGCCTAATTCTGCACCGCCGTAACCCGTATTCCAGTTGTACTGCCCTTTCATACTCAGAATCGCATCGCCAAACTGGTAGCCCACGCGTAATTGGTAGTAGCCCAGGTATTTGGTGATATCCGGATTATCGTCGGTGCTGCCAATCACATACCACGGCTTCACTTCAACCATCCAGTTACCGTGCTCAGCCATCAGACGCGTGTATAAACGGTTCCAGCTACGGGACGTTGGGTCTGAACGGCCGTTGGAGTCGTGGTTATAACCAAACTCGACATCGCGTAATGTCCAACCGGCAAAAGATTCATCGGTCGCAAAACCGAGGAAAAGCTGCGGTTCATAGTTGGTTTCACGGAAAGGAGAAGACTCTCCACTGTTGGACAACTGCCACCAGGATTTTTGGGTATATGAGCCACCTAACACTGAGTTAGGCCCCAGAATACCGCGCCAGATAGGGAACGCGAGGCTAAGCTGGAATTTTACTTCGTCTTTCCGGGCATTATCAGACCAGTTATAACTGCGAATCGCCTCTTTATTCAGATCATCAGTCACCGTATAGATCAGATAGTTAGTTTCATACGGGTAAAGTGTGAATGGATTGTCATGTTCCAGAAGCATATTCGCAATGATGCTGCCACGCACAGCCGGTTTATCATGCACTTGCTTTATGGTCGCTTCAGCTGCGTTAGCCATAGAAGGAAGCAGGCATGCCGCCATCAGCCATCCTAGATACTTGCGCATCAATGGTGTTCTCCTGAAAGAAAAGGTTTCAAATTATTATCAGGGACACATTCTACATAGTTCTTAATCTGGACGCTCGGTCTACAGTTCTTAAAGTGGCAATCAACGATTTCGAAGCATAAAATACACAATTAATTAACATTGTGATTTTATTTTGGTCGAGGAACGATCCATGTCTACCCCATTTTTGACCCCGGAAGCCGCTTTACAACTGGTCGGTGAAATTTTTGTCTATCACATGCCATTTAACCGGGCTCTGGGCCTGGAGCTTATCCGTTACGAGAAAGATTACGCCGAGCTTTGTTTTAATAACCAGCCGATGATGGTAGGAAATTGGGCGCAAAGTATTTTGCACGGCGGGGTGATTGCGTCATCGCTGGATGTCGCGGCAGGCCTGGTGTGCGTGGGCAGCACATTGACTCGCCATGACAGTATTAGCGAGGAAGAACTGCGCCAGCGACTGTCGAAAATGGGCACCATCGACCTGCGTGTCGATTACCTGCGTCCGGGGCGCGGGCAACGTTTCACCGCCAGCAGCACCCTTCTACGTGCAGGCCGCAAAGTGGCCGTGGCACGCGTGGAATTACACAACGAAGATCAATTGCATATCGCCAGTGCGACCGCTACCTACATGGTGGGGTGATGTAATTATTGCTGATACAATTAGGACACTATTGATCAACGAGTTCTTTTCATGGATGCGAAACAAACCCGTCAGGGCGTATTACTAGCACTGGCGGCGTACTTTATGTGGGGCATCGCGCCTGCTTACTTCAAATTAATCCACTATGTTCCGGCTGATGAAATCCTGACGCACCGCGTGATTTGGTCATTCTTCTTTATGGTGGTGTTAATTAGCCTTAGTCGCCAGTGGCCTCAGGTAAAGAGATCCTGTCAGAACCGCAAAAAGGTATTCGCCATGGCACTCTCTGCGGTGCTCATCGGCGGTAACTGGCTGCTCTTCATCTGGGCGGTGAATAACAACCACATGCTCGAGGCAAGCCTGGGTTATTTTATCAACCCGCTGGTTAACGTGCTATTGGGGATGATTTTCCTCGGTGAGCGCTTCCGCAGAATGCAGTGGGTCGCCGTTGGCCTTGCCGCTTGTGGTGTTCTGGTTCAGCTTTGGACATTCGGCTCGCTGCCAATCATCGCTCTGGGCCTTGCATTTAGCTTCGCGTTTTACGGGCTGGTGCGTAAGAAAATTGCCGTGGATGCGCAAACCGGCATGCTGGTTGAAACGCTGTGGCTGCTGCCAATTGCCGCGATTTACCTGTTTGGCATCGCGGACAGTTCAACCAGCCATATGGGGCAAAACTCGATATCGCTGAATTTACTGCTGATTGCGGCGGGCGTGGTCACCACGATTCCATTGCTGTGCTTCACCGCAGCGGCGACGCGTTTGCGCCTCTCGACGCTGGGCTTCTTCCAATACATCGGCCCGACGTTAATGTTCCTGTTGGCGGTGACGTTCTACGGTGAAGTGGTTGGTAAAGATAAGTTGCTGACCTTTGGGTTTATCTGGGCAGCGCTGGCATTATTTATTCTGGATGCGGTTTATACGCAGCGAAACTCACGGATAGCGGCGCGCGCGGTCGCGCAGAAGTAAAAAAGGGAGCCAATCGGCTAATGCCGGTCACTTAAGGTGACCGGCATTGTTTTTTAAGGGATATTTCGACCTTTTTTCTCTCACTTCCCTTGCATATTCACGCTCACGCCTCGAGGGGAGTTTTAGCATCGCTGCGTTGCT
>NZ_JAJSOU010000024.1:0-51163 GCF_021282405.1 Buttiauxella cochleicola | reverse complement strand
TACAGCAACGCAGCGATGCTAAAACTCCCCTCGAGGCGTGAGCGTGAATATGCAAGGGAAGTGAGAGAAAAAAGGTCGAAATATCCCTTAAAAAACAATGCCGGTCACCTTAAGTGACCGGCATTAGCCGTAGCCCCTAAGTTTTATTCGTCTGCAGCATGACCCTGCGGTGGTAATTTGTTGCCATCCAGCCAGGCGCTATTTTCACGCATTTCCAGGCGTCCTTCGACAAACCAGGAGACAACTAATGGATAAATAGCGTGTTCCTGATTCTGCACGCGGGCGGTGATGTCTTCTTCATCATCACCTTCAAAAACTGGAACTTCGGCCTGAAGAATAACCGGCCCACCATCTAGCTCCTCAGTGACAAAATGCACGGATGTTCCATGCACTTCATCGCCGTTTTCCAACACCTGGCTATGCGTATTGAGGCCAGGATATTTTGGCAGCAGAGAAGGGTGGATGTTGATCAGTCGCCCTGCGTAATGACCGACAAACTCCGGGCTAAGAATGCGCATATAACCGGCTAGCACCACCAGATCGGGGGCGTAGGCATCGATCTCAAGCATTAGCTCACGATCGAACGCTGCGCGGTCAGCGAATTGGCTAGCCGTTAACGCGTGAGCAGGAATTTCCGCAGCACGCGCTCGCTCAAGACCAAAGGCATCGGTTTTATTACTGAATACAGCCGCCACGGTGGCATTAATCTTTTTCAGCTTACAAGCATCAATAATTGCCTGAAGATTGCTTCCGTTGCCGGAAATTAGCACCACTATACGTCTCATTACTCAATAACCACGCGCTCGGAGGAATCAGAAGCTTTGATACTACCGATTTTCCAGGCGTTTTCACCTTTTGCGTTCAAAAATTCTATCGCTTTATCAGCTTCTGACTCAGGCAGGGCAATCAGCATGCCGACACCGCAGTTAAAGGTGCGGTACATTTCGTGACGGCTGATATTCCCGGCTTTTTGCAACCAGTTGAATACCGCAGGCCACTGCCATGAAGATTCAGCAATAATCGCCTGAGTGTTGTCTGGCAGAACGCGTGGGATATTTTCCCAGAAGCCGCCGCCGGTCAGGTGCGCAATGGCGTGAACGTCTACATTTTCAATCAATTCCAGAATAGACTTCACATAAATGCGAGTCGGTTCCAGTAAATGATCTGCCAGCGGTTTGCCTTCAAGCTCTGTCGTCAGCGGGTCAGTACCGCTCACTTCCAGTACTTTACGTACCAGAGAATAACCGTTGGAATGCGGGCCACTTGATGCCAGGGCAATCAGCACATCGCCGTCAGTGACTTTAGAACCATCGATGATTTCAGATTTTTCGACCACGCCTACACAAAAGCCAGCAACGTCGTAATCTTCGCCATGGTACATGCCCGGCATTTCAGCCGTTTCACCGCCAACTAATGCACAGCCAGATTGCAGACAACCTTCGGCAATACCGGAAATAACGCTCGCAGCAGTTTCGACTTCAAGTTTGCCAGTGGCGTAATAATCGAGGAAAAACAGCGGCTCAGCACCTTGAACAATCAGGTCATTGACACACATAGCGACCAGATCGATGCCGATAGTGTCGTGGCGCTTTAAATCCATCGCCAGCCGTAATTTAGTACCCACACCGTCGGTGCCGGAAACCAGCACAGGCTCACGATACTTTTGAGGTAACGCGCACAACGCACCGAAACCGCCCAGCCCACCCATGACTTCCGGGCGGCGAGTCTTTTTCACTACACCTTTGATTTTATCGACCAGAGCGTTACCAGCATCAATATCAACACCGGCATCTTTATAGCTAAGAGAGGTTTTGTCGGTCACTGCTTAGTCCCCGCGGATGGGTTAGAAATAAAAAACGCCGCAATTCTAACAGTGCAGGCAAACGTTTGCGAGCCTCTTATTCAGCGGGGTGTAATTATTATCAATCTATACTCATTTCACCCAACTTGATCTCGAAGCGGTGGCGCGGTGTTAAAAAAGCGGTATAATCCGGCGATTTTTTTTATGGTGGCCAACTATCTCGGGGAGAAAGAGTATGAAGATCGTGGAAGTCAAACACCCACTCGTCAAACACAAGCTGGGCCTGATGCGTGAGAACGACATTAGCACCAAACGCTTTCGTGAACTCGCCTCAGAAGTTGGCAGCTTGCTGACTTACGAAGCCACGGCGGATCTGGAAACTGAAAAAGTCACTATCGAAGGCTGGAACGGCCCGGTAGAGATTGATCAAATCAAAGGTAAGAAGATTACCGTTGTGCCAATTCTGCGTGCCGGTCTGGGCATGATGGAAGGCGTGTTGGAAAACGTTCCAAGCGCGCGTATCAGCGTTGTGGGTATTTACCGTAACGAAGAAACCCTGGAACCTGTTCCTTATTTCCAGAAACTGGTTTCTAACATTGAAGAACGTATGGCGCTGGTGGTTGACCCAATGCTGGCAACCGGCGGTTCTATGATCGCAACCATCGACCTGCTGAAAAACGCCGGTTGTACCAGCATTAAAGTGTTGGTTCTGGTCGCAGCACCTGAAGGTATCGCTGCGCTGGAAAAAGCGCACCCGGACGTTGAGCTGTTCACCGCTTCTATCGATCAGGGTCTGAACGAGCACGGATACATTATTCCGGGCCTCGGCGATGCTGGTGATAAGATTTTCGGTACCAAATAATTGATTCAATAAAATTAGCCGACTTTGAGAGTCGGCTTTTTTTTGGCTAAAACACAACAACACCATCCTCAGAGGAAATAAAGATGACACGCCGCGCTATTGGAGTGAGCGAAAGACCACCCCTGCTGCAAACGATACCGTTAAGCTTGCAGCACCTGTTCGCGATGTTTGGTGCCACCGTTCTGGTACCAATCCTGTTCCACATCAACCCGGCGACGGTGCTGCTATTTAACGGGATCGGGACACTGCTGTATCTCTTTATCTGTAAAGGTAAAATCCCGGCCTATCTCGGTTCGAGCTTTGCGTTTATTTCACCGGTACTGCTACTCCTGCCGCTGGGCTATGAAGTGGCGCTGGGCGGTTTTATCATGTGTGGCGTGTTGTTCTGTATTGTGGCTTTGATTGTTAAAAAGGCCGGTACTGGCTGGCTGGATGTGATGTTCCCTCCTGCGGCGATGGGCGCGATTGTGGCGGTTATCGGCCTTGAACTGGCGGGCGTGGCTGCGAATATGGCTGGTCTTCTACCTGCTGATGGCACTTCTCCTGACTCAACCACCATTATTATTTCCCTGGTGACGCTTGGGGTAACCATCTTTGGTTCGGTTCTGTTCCGTGGCTTCCTGGCGATTATCCCGATTCTTATCGGTGTGCTGGCGGGTTACGCACTCTCCTTCGCCATGGGCGTGGTTGATGTCACGCCAATTATTAACGCGCACTGGTTCGCACTGCCAACCTTCTACACCCCGCGTTTTGAGTGGTTTGCGATCTTCACAATTCTGCCTGCAGCGTTGGTAGTGATTGCGGAACACGTGGGTCACCTGGTCGTAACGGCAAATATCGTGAAGAAAGATTTGATTCGCGACCCAGGCTTGCATCGTTCAATGTTCGCCAACGGTATTTCGACGATTTTCTCCGGTTTCTTTGGTTCGACACCAAACACCACTTATGGTGAGAACATCGGCGTTATGGCCATTACCCGCGTTTATTCCACCTGGGTTATCGGTGGCGCGGCGATTCTGGCAATTCTGCTTTCTTGCGTTGGTAAACTGGCGGCGGCGATCCAGATTATCCCGGTACCGGTGATTGGTGGTGTTTCCTTGCTGCTGTACGGCGTGATCGGTGCATCTGGTATTCGCGTGTTGATCGAGTCAAAAGTCGATTACAACAAAACGCAAAACCTGATCCTCACCTCCGTTATCCTGATTATCGGTGTGAGTGGCGCGAAAGTGCACATTGGCGCGGCTGAGCTCAAAGGCATGGCGCTGGCGACAGTCGTTGGCGTGAGCCTGAGCCTAATCTTCAAACTTATCAGTGTGCTGCGCCCGGAAGAAGTGGTGCTGGATGCTGAAGAAAACGACGTAAAATAGTAGTTTTGCCTCAAGCCGGGCGGCGCGTTCGCCCGGTTCTATTGATCCTCATTTCTGTGTTAGACTCTCTGCGTTTTTCTGCCTGTTATGGTTGAGGTAATTCTGAATACGCCGGCACAGCTATCACTGCCACTCTATTTGCCTGATGACGAAACTTTTGCGAGTTTCTGGCCGGGTGATAACCCTTCTTTACTCGCCGCACTCCAGTCCGTGCTCCGTCAGGATCACAGCGGATATATCTATTTCTGGTCGCGAGAGGGAGGAGGGCGCAGCCATTTGCTGCATGCCGCCTGTGCGGAACTGTCACAACGTGGCGAAGCGGTTGGCTACGTGCCACTTGATAAGCGTACCTGGTTTGTCCCGGAAGTATTGGACGGTATGGAACAGCTTTCGCTTGTGTGTATCGACAATATCGAGTGTGTAGCGGGCGACGAACTGTGGGAAATGGCGATCTTTAATCTCTATAACCGCATTCTTGAATCAGGAAAAACCCGTCTGCTGATTACCGGCGATCGTCCTCCGCGCCAGCTCAATTTGCAACTTCCCGACCTCGCATCGCGCCTTGACTGGGGCCAAATCTATAAGCTGCAACCGCTTTCCGACGAAGACAAACTTCAAGCCCTGCAACTGCGTTCACGACTGCGCGGTTTTGAGCTGCCAGAAGATGTGGGTCGCTTCCTGTTAAAACGCCTGGATCGCGAAATGCGTACGCTGTTTATGACGCTCGATCAGCTGGATCATGCTTCTATCACGGCGCAACGTAAACTGACGATCCCGTTTGTGAAAGAGATTCTGAGTCTTTAATTCGTTTGGCGGATACCCAGCGCGGCATCCGCCATTATCACTACAAAATTTCTAGCACCGACTCAGGCGGGCGACCAATACGGGCTTGGCCATTAGCCAGTACTATCGGGCGCTCAATCAGCTTTGGATTATCGACCATCGCCTGAATCAATTGCTCTTCGCTTAATGCGCTATCTACCAGATTCAACTCCTTGTACAAATCCTCTTTCTGACGCATTAACTCGCGTGCGCTGGCAAAACCCAATTGGCTGAGCAACGTTTTGATGGTTGCCGCATCCGGAGGGGTTTCCAGGTACAGCACCACTTCGGGTTCTACGCCATTTGCTTTTAGCAGGCTTAACGTTTCACGGCTCTTAGAGCAGCGCGGATTGTGATAAATAGAAACGGCTGTAGACATCGTAACTCCTGTTACATCTTAGAATACGGAAGGAAGCGTTTTTGCAATTCGCGGAACTGATCGATTCGCGCATCATAACGGGCTTGCTGCAAGCTACCCAATTTCACCTGAGCGCTGGCACTACTGAGTAGCGAAATAGCCTGGTCGAGACGCCCAACGAGTGCCATAACCTCAGCACGTGCAGCGAGTTCTTGATCACGATTGCCTAAATCTGCCTCGGTTTGCGCTAACAAATCCCAGGCATTGCTATCATCAGGGTGAGCGAAGGTATAACGATTGAGAATTGCTGCCGCCTGCTCTGGTTGTTTTGCCTGAACGTAGGCGTTAGCAAGGTTAAGCTGTAATACCGGGTTCTGTTTTAAATCAGGCGCGTTTTTCAGTCGATTGATAGCGTCTGCGAATTTATTTTGCCCAAGGTCAATATCGGTAGATAAATCGAGATACCACGCATTTGTAGGTTGTGCGGTAAGCAGTGGTTGCAAAAGCTTACGGGCCTCATCCCATTTATTACCGCCCATCGCCTGAAGCGCACGACCATATGCTGCGGCGTGTTGTTCGCGAATATTTCCTTTCGACCAGCTATCCAATAAATCACTGGTTAGTTGATTACGTCCGGAGTTGTACATACCCAACGTACGCGCTTTTGCCATGTAAAAATCTTCTGAAGATTGTGTCACCACCGGCCGCATTTGGTTGGCTCGGTTGCGCGCATCGGCCAAACGGCTTTCAGGTAATGGGTGGGTGAGCAAAATTTCTGGCGGGCGAGATGAATAACGCGACTGGTCGAGCAGTTTCTCAAGGAAGGTTGGCATCGCTTGTGGATCGAAACCGGAGCGCTGTAACACCTGAATACCGATGCGGTCTGCTTCCTGCTCGTTTTGTTGCGTGAAGCTGATCATGCCCTGTTGTGTGCCGGCGAGTGTTCCACTTAACGCTGCCATACCCGCTTGTGGGCTGGCCATCGCCAGTAAAATAGAACCTAATGCACCCACCCAGGTTAGCGGGGCATTTTTTTTCTGATCTTCCATGGCTCGCGCCAGGTGACGTTGTGTGACGTGAGAGATTTCGTGCGCCATAACCGACGCGAGCTGGCTTTCATTATCGGCATAACGGAATAGCGCAGAGTGCAGCACCACGTTACCGCCGAAGAAAGCAAAGGCGTTGATTTCGTCGTTATTGATCAGAAAGAAATGGAATGGGGTCTTAACTGAGTTGGCATGGCTAACCAGACGCATACCCAGTTTGTTGATGTACTGCACGAGCAAAGGGTCATTGATTAATGGGGCGCTGCCTCGCAGCTGACGAACATAAAAGTCGCCCATCTGCATTTCCTGGCCAATTGACAGAGTATTACCTGCTGAAGTTCCCATATCTGGCAGTTGGTCGCTAACGTCCGCAAAGGCTGGAGTTACTGGACCCGCAAGCAAAGCTGCCATCAGTGTTGCAACCAGCGATTTTTTCAACTGCTTGAACATACGTCCTGTCCTGTTTAATCAAAGTTAATCTTCGACATGTATTACGTGAATTTGTTCGCATACAAAAATGAACTGTAGCCCACCGCATGACTGAGACCTATCTTATCTGCGACAATTTTAAACCGCCATTGAACGGAGATAAAAAGCAAAGTCTTTACAGTGACATTTAGATACAATCTCTCCTCGCACAATACTGTCAGGGAAGGGATGTATGCTTGAAATGTTGTTGCAGTGGTATCGACGACGGTTTAGCGATCCGGAGGCTATCGCACTGCTAGTCATTCTGGTTGCAGGATTTGTCATTCTGTTCTTCTTCCACGGACTGTTAGCGCCGCTGTTGGTGGCAATTGTGCTGGCTTATTTACTGGAATGGCCGACCGCACGGCTTCAGCGTATCGGATGTTCACGAACCTGGGCTGCAACGATTGTATTGGTGCTGTTTGTCGGCATTTTGCTGTTGATGGTGTTGGTGGTTGCGCCAGTTGCCTGGCAGCAGGGTATCTATCTGATACGTGACATGCCGGGAATGCTGAATAAACTTTCCGATTATGCGGCCACTCTGCCAAGACGTTACCCGGCACTGGTTGATGCAGGCATCATTGATGCCATCGCCGAGAACATGCGTGGGCGCATGATGGGTATGGGCGATCAAGTGGTCAAATATTCACTGGCTTCATTAGTTGGGTTGTTAACGCTGGCAATTTATCTGGTGTTAGTGCCGCTGATGGTGTTCTTCCTCGTCAAAGACAAAGAACAGATGCTTAATGCTGTTCGCCGGGTTTTACCTCGAAACCGTGGGCTTGCGGGGCAGGTATGGCTGGAGATGAATCAGCAAATTACGAACTACATTCGCGGCAAAGTGCTGGAAATGCTGGTTGTGGGTGTGGTGACCTATATTGGTTTTGTGATTTTTGGCCTGAATTACTCTCTGCTGCTGGCGGTGCTGGTCGGATTCTCTGTGCTGATTCCATATATTGGCGCGTTTGTCGTGACAATCCCAGTGGTGTGCGTGGCGTTATTCCAATTTGGAGTGGGGCCAGAGTTCTGGACGCTATTTGCCGTGTATTTAATTATTCAGGCATTAGATGGCAATCTGTTGGTACCGGTATTATTTTCCGAAGCGGTTAACCTGCATCCATTGGTCATCATTTTGTCGGTAGTTATTTTTGGCGGTCTGTGGGGGTTCTGGGGCGTCTTCTTCGCGATTCCACTTGCTACCCTGATTAAAGCGGTGGTGCATGCCTGGCCGGATAGCGTGTTGATAGACGATAAGCCAAACTAGAGAAAGTAAAAAGCCGACATAAAGTCGGCTTTTTTAATATTTTTAGCGTAGCTATTAAGCGTTTTCTTTCAGCCAGTTCACCACAATGTCGTGATGGTTGCTGGTTTTGAAATCATCAAACACTTTTTCAACTTTCCCTTCACCATCCAACAAGAAGCTAATGCGATGGATGCCATCGTAGGTTTTACCCATAAATGACTTCTCGCCCCAAACCCCAAATTGCTCACAGACCTGGTGGTCTTCATCAGAAAGCAGGGTGAAGTTGAGTAACTCTTTTTCGGCAAAACGTGAAAGTTTCTCTGGCTTGTCGGTGCTAATACCCAGCACTTCCACACCACTTTTTTTCAACGCATCCATGTTGTCGCGCAAGCCACATGCTTGCACGGTGCAGCCTGGTGTCATCGCTTTAGGATAAAAATAAACCAGAACGCGCTGTCCCTGGAAGTCGGTTAAATTTATCTGCTCGCCGTCTTGATCAGGCAAGCTAAATTTCGGTGCACTGTCACCGGCTTTCAGTGGGCTCATTACAACTCTCCGTCTTAATCATCTTGCTGTGGATAATTCACAACGTTAATACTGCCTTGTGCTTTAAGTTCTGTACAGAGGGCCTTGAATTCATCTTCAATAACATTCGCATCCTGACCTGCCGGACTATGAGCTGTTATCTGAATATACAGCTGGGGTGGATTGCCATCCTGAGCCGGCTGGGTACGTGAACTCAATTCCGCAATATTCATGTGATGGGCATCAAACAGATGGGTGAAACGCTCGATTAAATGAGGCGAGTCGGTCACTTCTACCTGCACCCAGACTGTTGCTGGCATTGCTGGGCGCTCTTGCGCTGCGGTACGTTTCATAACGATTAATAAATCTAGCTCAGCACCTTTCAGCGGTAGCGTTGATTCAATCAGGGTTATGGCATTCCAACTGCCCGATAGCAGCATAATAAACGTGAACTCTTCACCGAGCATAGCGAGGCGACTGTCTTCAATATTACAGCCGCAACTGCTCACATGGCGGGTGATGGTATTAACAATACCAGGTCTGTCCGCCCCAAGGGCCGTAATGACCAAATAATGGTGTGGTGAGAGTGTCAAACGTGTTCTTCCTGTGAATCGGTGAGATATCATAAGGAAAGCATAAAAAAAAGTTGCGTACAACCGTGTAGCGTCACCTGGTGACTTGCTTTTGATCCTGCACCAAACGTACCATTGAGACACTTGTTAGCACAGAGGATGGCCAATGTTCACTGGAAGTATTGTCGCGCTTGTGACGCCGATGGATGAGAAAGGTAATGTCTGCCGGTCAAGCCTGAAAAAACTGATTGATTACCATGTCGCCAGCGGGACCTCGGCGATTGTCTCGGTAGGTACGACCGGAGAGTCTGCTACGTTGAGCCATGACGAGCACGGTGATGTGGTACTGATGACGCTGGAACTGGCTGATGGCCGTATTCCGATTATCGCGGGGACTGGCGCTAATGCCACCTCTGAAGCTATCTCACTGACAAAGCGTTTCGAAAACAGCGGAATTGTGGGCTGCCTGACGGTAACTCCATACTACAATCGCCCAACCCAGGAAGGGCTATATCAGCACTTCAAAGCCATCGCTGGAAGTACAGACCTGCCGCAGATGCTGTACAATGTGCCATCTCGTACCGGTTGCGACATGCTGCCTGAAACAGTAGGCCGTTTGGCGAAGATTAAAAATATTATTGGTATCAAAGAAGCGACCGGGAACTTAACACGAGTAAACCAGATCAAAGAGCTGGTTGAAGATGACTTCATCCTGGTTAGCGGCGATGACGCGAGTGCGCTGGACTTTATGCAATTGGGTGGCCACGGTGTGATTTCTGTGACGGCAAACGTAGCCGCGCGAGAAATGGCAGAAGTGTGTAAACTGGCCGCCAATGGGCAATATGCGCAAGCGCGCGTTATCAACGAACGTTTGATGCCGCTGCACAATAAATTATTTGTTGAACCCAACCCTATCCCAGTCAAATGGGCATGTAGGGAGTTGGGACTTGTGGCAACCGATACCTTACGCCTGCCAATGACACCGCTGACTGAAGCCAGTCGTCCGGTGATTGTTAGCGCGCTCAAGCATGCCGGTTTGCTGTAAAGTTTAGGGAGATTTGATGGCTTACTCAGTACAGAAGTCGACGGTGGCGAAAGTTGCAGTGGTTTCGTTAGCCATGCTGTTAGCAGCATGTAGCACCGACCAGCGTTATAAGCGCCAGGTTAGTGGTGACGAATCCTATCTGGATGCAGCACCCCTCGCGGAAATCCACTCCCCGGCGGGGATGATCCTGCCGGTGCAGAATGGTGAATACAATATTCCGGTCACCAACGGCAGCGGCGCAGTAGGCAAACAGCTGGATATCCGTCCGCCGGCTCAACCTCTGGCATTAGTCAGTGGCGCACGTACTCAGTTTACTGGGGACACCGCAACTCTGATGGTTGAAAGTGCGCGTAGTGCAACGCTGTGGCCACAGGTCGTAAGCGCTGTACAGGCGAAAAATTACGGTATTGATAAACGTGATGACGCAAGCCAAACGCTGACCACTGACTGGGTCCAATGGAACCGTGCTGATGAAGATCAGCAGTACCGTGGGCGCTATCAAATCAGTGTGAAACCTCAAGGCTATCAACAAGCTGTGGTGGTTAAGCTGCTGAATCTGGAACAGGCCGGCAAGCCAATTGCTGATGCGGCATCTATGCAACGTTATAGTGCAGAAATGCTTAACAGCATCAGTGCGGCACTGGATAAAACCCAGACCGATCTGCAAAACGCCAAAGAAAGCCGTGCAGCAACGCAGCTTGATGTTCAAAGTGCCGCTGATGACACTGGCCTGCCAATGCTGGTGGTGCGTGGTCCATTCAACGTCGTATGGAACCGTTTACCGGCAACGCTTGAGAAAGTGGGCATGAAAGTCACTGACTCTACGCGTTCAACAGGCAGCATGGCTGTAACATACAAACCATTGTCTGACAGCGCATGGCAAGATTTAGGGGCGAAAGACCCGGGTCTGTCCAGTGGCGACTATAAACTGCAAGTGGGCGACCTCGATAACCGCAGCAGTCTGCAGTTCATCGATCCAAAAGGTCACACGCTGACGCAGTCTCAGAACGATGCTCTGGTAGCTGCATTCCAGGCGGCATTCAGCAAGTAACATTTAAAGGCCAGAGCTCTCTGGCCTTTTTTCTGTTAGGCTACGCAAACGTGTGCGTAGACACAGATAGCGGAATTTTTAGTTAAATCACACCTGGAGTAAGAAAGATGCAAAAGCAAGCTGAGTTGTATCGTGGCAAAGCGAAAACCGTATACAGCACGGAAAATCCGGATCTGTTGGTGCTCGAATTCCGCAATGATACTTCAGCAGGAGACGGTGCTCGTATTGAACAGTTTGACCGTAAAGGCATGGTGAACAATAAGTTCAACCATTTCATTATGACTAAACTGGAAGAGGCGGGCATTCCTACGCAAATGGAAGCTCTGCTCTCCGACAACGAAGTGCTGGTGAAAAAGCTGGATATGGTGCCGGTTGAGTGTGTAATTCGTAACCGTGCGGCTGGCTCACTGGTTAAACGCCTCGGTATTGAAGAAGGCATTGAGCTGAATCCACCGCTGTTTGACCTGTTCCTGAAAAACGATGCGATGCATGACCCGATGGTCAATGAATCTTACTGTGAAACCTTTGGTTGGGTGAACAAAGAGAATTTGGCTCGTATGCGTGAGTTGAGCTACAAAGCTAACGATGTTCTGAGCAAACTGTTTGATGACGCGGGTCTTATCCTGGTCGATTTCAAGCTGGAATTTGGTTTGTTCAACGGCGAGGTTGTACTGGGTGATGAGTTTTCCCCAGACGGTAGCCGCTTGTGGGACAAAGAAACCCTCGACAAGATGGACAAAGACCGTTTCCGCCAGAGCCTTGGTGGCCTGATTGAAGCTTATGAAGAAGTCGCTCGTCGTCTTGGCGTTCAATTAGACTAAAATCTCGCACGATTCTTATGAAGCCGAATGTGTTCTCACATTCGGCTTTTTCACGTCTTGTTTCCTATGGTAATCCTGGAATTAACCACCTACGATCTACTTATTACAAGTTGTGAATAATGAGGTCGACTATGCGCTGGCAAGGTCGTCGCGAAAGCGACAATGTTGAAGACAGACGAAACAACTCTTCTGGCCCAAGCTTCGGAGGCGGCGGTGGTGGATTCCGCTTACCCGGCGGTAAAGGCGGTGTCATCTTATTAATAGTGGTCGTTGTGGCGAGCTATTATGGTGTAGATCTCACCTCAATGCTCGGTGGGCAGCCAGTTCCGCAACAGCAATCTACGCAACGATCTATCAGTCCTAACGATGACGAAGCCGCTAAATTTACCCGGGTTATTCTGGCAACGACCGAGGACTCCTGGGGAGAAGTTTTCCAGAAGATGGGGCGCACTTATCAACCACCAAAACTGGTGATGTATCGCGGCAGTACGCGTACTGGTTGTGGCACTGGTCAGTCAATCATGGGGCCTTTCTACTGCCCGGCTGACAGCACGGTGTATATCGATCTCTCTTTCTATGATGAAATGAAAAGCAAACTGGGCGCTGATGGTGATTTCGCTCAAGGCTATGTCATTGCTCATGAAGTCGGACACCACGTGCAGAAATTGTTAGGGATTGAACCGAAAGTCCGCCAGCTCCAGCAGGGGGTAAGCCAGGCGGAGGGCAATCGTCTTTCTGTAAAAATGGAATTGCAGGCTGATTGCTTCGCGGGTGTCTGGGGTAACAGCATGCAAAAACAAGAAGTGTTGGATGCCGGAGATTTGCAGGAAGCGTTGAATGCAGCTGAAGCGATTGGCGATGATAAACTGCAACAACAGAGTCAGGGACGCGTAGTTCCCGACAGCTTCACCCATGGCACTTCAGAACAGCGCTATACCTGGTTCAAACGCGGTTTCGATAGCGGCGACCCGGCGCAGTGCAATACCTTCGGTAATACTGCCAAATAACGAGATGTGACAAGGACGCAAGCCATGGAGCTGTTAAGGCAAGCAACCGCCAGTATGGCTGATGCTGGTATTCGCCGTATGATTATCATGGCGGGTGAGAAAACCTGGAGTAGTCAGCAAGTACAATCTCTTACCCGGCAATTAACCGGTGACTGGCTATGGGTCGGGGCCGCACCGGAATTGCCGCTTCATTGTGCAACGTCGGCAATGCGCACTTTATTGGGCCGTGAGTTTCTGCATGCAGTCTTTGATGCAAGAGAAGGGCTGGATGCTGAATCGCTGGCAGCCCTTGCGGGAACGCTTAAAGCGGGCAGTTGGTTGGTTCTGCTGGCTCCCGAATGGGACAATTGGTCGATGCAGCCAGATTGCGATTCAAACCGCTGGAGTGAGCAGCCGGAAGCGATTCCCACACCACATTTTATCGCTCATCTACAGCACTGTATCAGCGTTGATAACGAATGCGTGCTCTGGCAGCAGCATCAGCCGCTGCAAATCCCTGATTTCTTGCCACGTCCACAATGGCATGCAGCCAATGGTGAACCTTTTGCAGAGCAGGCCGCTATTCTGGATGAGCTTTTGAACATGTCTGCGGGCGTTGCGGTGGTTACCGCACCGAGAGGGCGTGGTAAATCTGCGTTGGCGGGTATGTTACTGCAAAGGATTCCAGGCAAAGGGCTGGTAACCGCTCCCGGAAAAGCGGCGACAGATGTGCTCGCTGAGCATGCTGGCGATCGCTTTAACTTTGTTGCGCCTGACGCACTGCTTGCCAACCCCGATGCATTTCAGGCTGACTGGCTAATTATTGATGAGGCTGCAGCTCTTCCGGCACCCCAGCTACGCCAGCTAATTTCCCATTTCCCACGGGCTTTACTCACCACTACGGTTCAGGGTTACGAAGGGACAGGGCGCGGGTTTGTACTCAAGTTCTGCGCAAGTCTCGACGAACTGACGCGCTACACCCTTTCAACTCCCATCCGTTGGGCTGCAAATGATCCGCTGGAAAAACTAATTGATGCGGTTTTGCTATTTGATGAAATCGACATAACGACAGCCCCGCAAGGTACGATTTCTTTGCAGGTCATTGAACGTGCCAGCGAGTTACAACCATCGCAACAACTACAACAGATGTACCGCTTACTGTCTGGCGCACATTATCGCACTTCACCACTGGACTGGCGTCGGATGCTGGATGCTCCGGGGCAGCATTTCATTGCTGCAATCAGTCGTGGGGAAACGATTGGAGCAACCTGGCTTGTGGCGGAGGGTGGGCTTCATGAGGATCTCAGTCGGGCTGTATGGGCTGGATTTCGGCGCCCACGTGGCAATTTAGTGGCGCAATCGCTGGCAGCCCATGGCGGTAGTCCATTAGCCGCAACGCTTAATGGATTGCGCGTCAGCCGTATTGCTGTGCATCCACTACGCCAGCGTCAGCAAATCGGCCAACAGATGATTGCCAAAGTGAAAGCTCACGCAACGTTTGCTGCTGATTATCTTTCGGTGAGTTTTGGTTTTACCAACGAGTTATGGCACTTTTGGGAAAGCTGTGGCTTCCGGTTGGTGCGCGTAGGTAGTCACCGGGAGGCCAGCAGTGGCTGCTATACGGCGATGGCGTTATTGCCGTTAACTAAGCAAGGTGAGGTTTTGACTGGCCATGAGCAGCAGCGGCTGCAGCGCGATATTAGGTGGTTGCAACCGTGGATTGACCAATCCTTACCTGTTATTCCTGATGAAAAGGCTGCGCTAAACAGTGATGATTGGCTGGAGTTGGCAGGGTTCGCCTTTGGGCATCGACCTGTGGAGGCCTGCCTGGGCTCTTTGAATCGTTTGTTGCTCACCAGTGATTTACCCCTTAACGCGCTACGTGGCCGAGTACAACAATGTCTAAGTGTGGAGTCACTTTGCCAGCAATTACGCATTTCCGGACGTAAAGCATTGTTAATTGTGATGCGGCAGGAAGTGCAAAAGGCGCTGGAAAAACTCGATGAGCAACAGTGTATTGAGCTGAAAAATACGCTTATGCAATTGCAATTTTTCCACTAACTCATTCAGTCAAACGGTATGGTCATCATGGAATCCCGGCGTATAGTCATCTCCAGAAACTAAAGGAGAGCACCATGAAACACGACCATTTTGTAGTTCAAAGCCCAGCCAGCCCGGCTAAGCAACTGATTTTGTTGTTTCATGGTGTTGGCGATAACCCGGTAGCAATGGGGGAAATTGGTAGCTGGTTTGCGCCACATTTCCCGGAAGCGCTGGTGGTCAGCATTGGTGGCCCGGCACCCAGCGGCCCGTATCAAGGCCGTGAGTGGTTTTCCGTTGCGGGAGTCACGGAAGAAAACCGCCAGGCACGAGTTGATGCCATCATGCCAACATTTGTCCAGGTGGTGCGTGACTTGCAAAAAGACAGTGGCGTGCCTGCGAATGCCACAGCTCTGATTGGTTTCTCGCAAGGGGCAATCATGGCGCTTGAGGGCGTGAAAGCACAGTCAGAACTGGCTTCTCGCGTGGTGGCTTTTAATGGCCGTTATGCACAACTTCCGCAAAATGCCTCAACTTCAACCACTATTCATTTGATTCATGGCGACGTTGATAAAGTGATTGATGTGAAGCATGCCTTTGATGCTCACGAACAGTTAATGCAACTGGGCGGTGATGTGACGCTGGATGTGATTGACGATTTGGGCCATGCGATAGATGACCGCAGTATTCAGATTGCGCTCGATCACCTGCGTTATACCGTGCCGAAGCACTATTTCGATGAGGCGCTCAGCGGCGGTAAACCAAACAACGATGATATTGTTGAGTTTCTTTGAAAACCCGGTCTGAGTGAAGTCCCTCCTGCCTATAGACTCCTTCTGGATTTTGAACACAGGAGGAGTCTAAAGGCACACCAGAACGTCACGTTCCTGCTGAGATAATTTATCCATGTTATGCTTCATGCAATGTTGTGTTTGATTGAGGTTTTTCGTGATCGATTATGATGCTTTCCCTGAGCAGCGGCAGGATCTTATTCATCAAATGCTTACTAAAACTGGCAGGGTGATTGGTGCCGATATTGCCCGCCAACTCGGTGTTTCAGAACATACCATTCGCCGTGATCTTCAGGTTCTGGCCCGCAAAGGTTTATGTAAAAAAGTCTACGGAGGGGCTGTCTGTCAGCTTCAGCAATCAGCAAGCTTTGAAACCCGTGTGGCACAGAGTGTTTCTGAGAAGTCAGATGTTGCCAGACGATGCGCTGAGTTGATAAAGCCGGATACCTGTATTTTCATCGACGCTGGTTCAACGTATCTGGCGATGGTGGATTTTATCCCTGAGACTTTTGAACTCACCATCGTGACAAATTCGCCACAAATTGCCTCTGCATTAAGCAGTAGACAGTCAGGGGAGTTGATTCTGTTGGGAGGAAAGGTGAGTCCCAAAACAGGGAGCACTTTAGGTTTAGATACCGTAAACCAGGTCCGTAATATGATTTTTGACCAGACATTTATCGGTGTTTGTGGCCTTGACCCACAGGCTGGGCTCACAGCCGTATACTACGAAGATGCCTGTTTTAAAAAAGAAGTCATCGCTCAGAGTAACGAAGTTATTGCCGCGGTCATTGCAGATAAAATGTGTCAGGTGGCGAGATACAAAGTTGCTACCTGTGATGCTATTGATATTGTCGTGGTGAGCCGTGAAACCCGAGTACAGGATTTCAGTAGCGAAAATCTTCGCATCGAGATTGTTGATTAGCCTCAAATCCACATCAGTGAAGGCTGGAGTGAACCTTCACTGATGGCTTGCGCAAGCAGATGTTAGGACTGAAGAGCCAACATTCGTTTGATTGTTTCCTGGACTGCATTTGCGTCATTATATCCAGTGATAAAATTTGCAACCGATTTGGTTTCCTCGAAGGCATTGCGCATTGCAAAACTGTATTCGGCCATTGCGAGCAACTCAATATCGTTGTAGCCATCGCCGAAAGCCATGGTTTCGTGCTTACTGACACCAAGCAGTTCCTGGAGCTTTTGTATGGTGGTTCCTTTGTGAACACCATAGTCCGCAATATCAATCCACGCCGCTTCTGACACCACAATGTAAACTTCATTTTCGAAAGTGGACAGGTGAGGTCGAGTCTGTGGGCAATGACCTTCCTCGTCATACACTGTAATTTTAACAAAATCAGATGTCAGCGCACTCAGGTCGTCTACTTCAATCATACTGGAATACGAATTTCGTACCTTATCCTTCAGCCTTTGCGCAAGGTCAGCGCGGATCACTGCCCCTTCTGAAGTACAGGCGATGATGACATGTTGAGAGTTAACTTCCTGAAGGGTATTAATGATGCGTATGCCCAGCTCATTTTTGATCAGTGACTGATAAACAAATTGTCCGTCGTGTTTGATTCGGGTTGCACTGTCTCCCACAATCCACAGGTTCCTGCTGTACCCACCAAACAACTCCTCAACCCTGTCGCACTGTTTTCCGGTACAGGCTGCGAAGTGAACACCCTTTGCAGCCATTAGTGCGCTGACCTCCATGAATAACTCCCTGTCATAATCTCCGTCACTATTCAGAAATGTGCCATCCAGGTCAGTAATAATAAGTTTAATCATTAGGTCAGAGCCTCTATGTGTTGGAGTTTTTGACGACGACAGTTGATATTCGAATCTCACAAAGTATGTTGGGTTATGCGATATTACGCACACTTCATGATGATCTAACTCTGCTTGATGATGCTCGTTAGTGTATTTTTGTGCAATATTTAGATCTAAAAAATCGCCATGGTGATAGTTTGTGATAGATTTATTTTCAGAACATATGCTGTTAGAGGTATAAGTGGGCAAGAGCTTGCCGGGGTAACGAGTCTGGTCAGTAAGGGTTTTACAAATTCTGAATGTGTTGATTGCTCTGATAACTAAAGAGAAATTTTTATGAAACATGAACATGTTGGTGAAATCATAATTAGTGAATCGGCTATTGCTGAGGGCGTGACGAAAGTTGCTGCACAACTCAACCAGCATTTTAATGACGCAGTCATTATTACGGTTGTACCGGGCGGGATCCTCTTCACTGCGGACCTGACTCGGCAGTTAGAGTTTGATATTAATATGGATTATATTGCCTGCCCGCATACTCCAGGCGACAGACATAATAATTCAGCGATAGTTTTCCATCAGAATATAGATATCAGCGGTCGGGATGTCATTATCATCGATGATGCCATTGAGTCAGGCGGAACGATGAAGCGTCTTGTTCAATTTATCTTAGAAAACTACACGCCAAAATCGGTCTGCGTTGCTGTTCTTTTTGTCAAACCGGGTCGGGTAGATATCCCCGTCAGACAATATTATGCGTATGAGATGGAAAATGATGACTTATTGATTGGATATGGCATGCCATGGGAAAATAAGTACAGAAATCTGCCTTATGTAGCCAAATTAAAACGTTAAGTTTTGACTGCACTTCTTATCTTATTATTGGCTGTTTGCTTTCAGATACTGGCCTGGATGCCAGAAAACTGCAGGGGTTCGGCAGAAAATGCTCGTTCTTCATCATGGCGACCGAAGGCCGGTCGCCATTACTATCAGCATTCTGAAAAGCGGGAATACCCCGCTCATTTGTCAGTTAAGGCTTTTTCTTTGGGAAATCGTCTTCGTCATCCCACTTATCGTTAAAGTCACGATGAGGAGGAAGCTCAGGTTTATTCGCCATATATTTCTTCGGATCAATACGCTTCAGATCCTTAATCACATTAAGGAAAATGCCCAGAAGCAGCACCAGTACGATGATCCACCAATAATGCGATAGCCATTCCATGCGTATAACCTCTTTCGCCTTGTTACTTGACGTTGTGGCGGCGTTTCCTGTACTCACTTACCCGAATCAATTACTCAAGTAAGCTCCCAGGCTGCTGTGCCACAACACCAATTAATCTGGCTATGATTGATGTTTATTGCGGCCTGTCAGGCGACAAGCTGCTCCATAATGCGTTGATACATACGGGCCAACATTTGCAGGTCAGCGGCATTAACACACTCATTAATTTTATGAATAGTCGCGTTCACTGGTCCAAGTTCCACCACCTGCGCCCCCATGCGTGCGATAAAGCGCCCATCGGATGTGCCGCCGGTGGTCAATAGCTGCGGTCTGATCTCATTATAGTGCTCAACTGCATTCACTACCGCATCGACCAGCTTCCCGCGTGACGTAAGGAACGGTTGGCCGGAAAGCCACCAGTCGAGGGTATAACGCAATTCATACTTATCGAGCAGGGCAATAACGCGTTGCTTGATGTCTTCATCAGTCAGTTCGGTGCTGAAGCGGAAGTTGAACTGCACATACAGATCGCCTGGAATTACGTTATTACTGCCGGTGCCGGCCTGAACGTTGGCAATCTGCATGCTGGTGGCAGGGAAGAACTCGTTACCTTTGTCCCACTCAATATTGACCAGCTCATTCAGCATTGGTGCTGCACGATGAACAGGGTTATCAGCCAGATGCGGGTAAGCAACGTGCCCCTGCACACCGTGAACGGTCAGGTTACAGGTCAACGAGCCACGGCGGCCGTTTTTCACCACATCGCCTACAACTTCAGTGCTGGAAGGTTCACCAACCAGGCAGTAATCGAGCCTTTCATGGCGTGCCATTAATGTTTCGACTACTTTCACAGTGCCATTTTTGGCACTGGCTTCTTCATCAGACGTGATGAGAAATGCAAGGCGGCCTTTATGGCGCGGGTTCTGTGCCACAAAACGTTCTGCAGCAACCACCATCGCGGCAAGCGACCCTTTCATATCTGCAGCACCACGACCAAAAAGCATGCCATCACGGATAGTCGGTTCAAACGGAGGATTAATCCAACGGTCGGCATCACCTGAAGGCACGACGTCGGTATGGCCAGCAAACGCCAGCGTTTCGCCTTTTCCTCTCCATGCCCAGAAGTTTTGCGTGTCGCCAAAATCCATGTGCTCGATAGTAAAACCAATGGCACGTAGTCGCTCAATCATCAGCGCCTGGCAGCCAGCGTCGTCAGGGCTAAGAGAAGGGCGGCGGATAAGCTGTTGCGTCAGCTCAATAACCGGGCAAGACATAGCTCTACACCTCGTTGATAAACATCGTATAGTTCGATTCATTGAAACCCAGCAGCATAGGCTGACCGGGCGCGTAGAGCAATGGGCGTTTGATGATTGCTGGCATTTCGAGCATTAGCGCTGCTGCAGTTTGGGCGTCGGTAATACTTGCGCGATGTGCTTCGTCGAGTTTGCGCCAGGTCGTTCCTCGCGTATTCAGCAGTGCTTCCCAACCTAATTCGGCAATAAAACTGTTCAATAATTCGGCATTTAACCCATCTACACGATAGTCATGGAATTGATATTCCACACCTTGAGTCTCCAACCAGCGGCGTGCTTTCTTGATGGTGTCGCAGTTTTTAATACCGTAGAGAATTATCACGGGTTAAATCCTTATTTTTGGCAGTGATTATTTATGCAGGAATTTAGAATAAATAAAATGATAAAAAAGTTGCAAGGAAAAATATAACTCAATTGCTAATCTAAAAGTTAGGTAATAGAGATTCTTTTTCTGCTTTGATTAATTTATCGCCGTTTGGCGTGTAGAGAGTTCAGAGTCTTTGATTGCTACGAAAAGTCCTATTTTCGTGGCTTGCAGAGCTGCTGAGTAACTGAAACATTTTATTTCAAGTGTTTCGTCACATTATTAAATACCTATTGAGCTAATAATTAAGTCCATACGCAGTCGACTCTCAATATTTGATGATAGATAGCCAGTGAAGCTGCAAAGTAATGCCGCTTCACTCCATGGAAGGGATTACGTATAATTAAAGCAATTATAAGAGAGGCGGTTATGATTGAGCACGAACTAGGGAACTGGAAAGATTTCATTGAAGATATGCTTCGTAAATGATCTAACCGGGTAAAAAATACAACGGGAACATGATGTTCTTATTCTCAATATCCTTTGAGCCATACAAAAAGCGACCCCTTTAAGGTCGCTTTTTTGTTGGTTAGCTATCTGAATGTTCCTTGAGCGGGAATCTTCTGCGCACCAGCACAAAGAACAATGGCACGAAGAATATCGCCAGCACGGTCGCTGAAATCATCCCCCCCATCACCCCGGTACCCACCGCATGCTGGCTACCAGAACCCGCACCGCTGCTGGTGGCCATTGGCAACACGCCGAAGATAAACGCCAGGGATGTCATCAATATCGGGCGTAAACGTTGGCGGCAGGCGTCAAGCGTCGCGGCAACCAGTTCGCGGCCCTGGGCATTCATATCGTTGGCGAACTCAACAATCAGAATGGCGTTCTTGGCCGCCAATCCTATAACCGTTAACAGCCCCACCTGGAAATATACGTCGTTTTCCAGCCCGCGCATCCAGGTTGCCAGCAGTGCACCAACTACCCCCAACGGAACAACCAGCATCACTGAGAATGGCACTGACCAGCTTTCATAAAGTGCCGCCAGGCACAGGAACACCACTAATAGAGAGATGGCGTATAGCGCCGGAGCCTGCGCGCCTGATAACCGTTCCTGGTAAGACATACCGGTCCATTCCAGGCCAAAACCTGTTGGCAGCTTTTGCACCAAGGTTTCCATCACCTGCATCGCGGTCCCGGTACTTACACCAGGTGCTGCTTCACCGACAATTTCCAAAGCTGAATAACCGTTATAACGTTCGAGGCGTGGTGACCCTGTTTCCCAGTGCGAGCTGGCAAAAGCAGAGAAGGGCACCATTCCACCGTCTTTGTTACGCACATACCACTGGTTAATGTCTTCCGGCAGCATGCGATATTTCGCTCCTGCCTGCACATACACTTTTTTCACGCGGCCACGATCCATAAAATCGTTCACGTAGCTGGAACCCCAGGCGGTTTGCAGCGTGTTATTGATATCGTCAATGGATACGCCCAATGCTTGCGCTTTTCGTTGGTCGATATCAATCTGCATTTGCGGGCTATCGTCTAAACCGTTGTGACGCACGCGAGTCAGCAGTTTTTCATCGCTCGCCATATCCAGTAACTGATCGCGCGCCTGCATGAGCTCATCGTGCCCGGCACCTGCGTGGTCTTGCAATTCCATATCAAACCCAGCTGCGTTACCTAAACCGCTGATGGCCGGTGGGCTGCTGGCTATCACACGTGCTTCTTTAATATCACGGAAGGCTTTTGTTGCCCGTTCGATAATGGCAAAAGAACTGGCGGTATTCGGGTCACGTACATCCCAGTCTTTCAGGCGTACAAACATGCGCGCCACGTTTTGTCCGTTACCGCCGGGGCCGGAGCCTATAGTGGCAAACACCGACAGTACGTTATCTTTCTCTTTGGTCAGATAATACTGCTCAAGCTTTTCCACCACTTTGGTAGTTTGCTGCTGCGTAGAGCCGCTCGGCAATTGTATTGAAGTGGTGAATACGCCCTGATCTTCCAGCGGCAGGAAAGAGGTTGGCAGGCGCAGGAACAGGAACACCATGCCGCCAATCAGCAGCACATAAATCAGGATCCAGCGCAGACTGTGCGCCAGAATTTTGCCGACAGCAGATTCATAGCGCTGTGCATTGCGGTTAAACATGCGGTTAAACCAGCCAAAGAAACCTTTCTGGCCGTGATGTTCACCTTTATGCAATGGCTTGAGAATGGTGGCACACAATGCGGGCGTCAGAATCATCGCCACCAATACCGATAGCACCATCGCGGAAACGATGGTTATCGAGAACTGGCGGTATATCGCCCCAGTGGTGCCGCCAAAAAATGCCATCGGTACAAACACCGCTGACAGCACCATTGCAATCCCAACCAACGCGCCTTGAATCTGGCCCATTGATTTTCGGGTCGCTTCTTTGGGTGATAACCCTTCCTCACTCATGATGCGTTCAACGTTTTCGACCACCACGATGGCGTCGTCAACTAACAAACCGATAGCCAGAACCATGGCAAACATCGTCAGGGTGTTAATGCTGTAGCCAAACGCATACAGGACGGAGAAGGTACCCAATAATACTACCGGCACGGCGATAGTCGGAATTAACGTCGCTCTGAAGTTCTGTAAGAAAAGATACATGACGAGGAACACCAATAGGATGGCTTCCAGCAGAGTTTTCACTACATCAGTAATCGAGGCTTTCACAAAAGGAGTGGTTTCGTAAGCAATCTTCGCTTCCAGGCCATGAGGGAAGTACTGCGATAATTCTTCAATTTTTGCGCGGGCGAGTTTATCAGTTTCCATCTCGTTCGCGCCCGAGGCGAGTTTAATTCCCAGGCCTGACGCTGCTTGCCCGTTATAACGGCTCAGGAAGTCGTACTTCTCGGCACCTAGTTCAACTTCTGCAACATCACCCAGCGAAACCAGAGATCCATCCTGATTTACACGCAGCGTAATGTCTTTGAATTGCTGCGGCGTTTGCAGCAGTGACTGAGAATTAACGGTGGCGTTCAGCGCCTGCATATCGACAGAAGGCGTTCCACCTAGCTGCCCGACCGCAATTTGTGCATTCTGCGATTTAATCGCATCCACCACATCCTGCGTGGTCATCTGGAAACTGGTGAGTTTGGTCGGGTCGAGCCAGATACGCATTGAATATTGCGAACCGTAGGCATCCACATCACCGACGCCGTTAATACGGCTTATAGGATCCTGAATATTACTGGCGACGTAGTCCGCGATATCTTGCTTATCCATGCTGCCGTCGGTCGACACAAACGCCACCATTAGAATGTTGGTATCGCCGGTTTTTCTAACCGTTACGCCCTGGGTTTGCACGGCCTGCGGCAATTTACGCAATGCTGACTGCAACTGGTTTTGCACCTGCTGCACTGCTTCGTCTGGATCTGTTCCGGCTTTAAAGCTCAGCGTAATCGTCGCCTGACCGGTGCTGCTACTTTGGGAGGACATATACATCATGTTGTCCAGCCCGGTCATATTCTGCTCGATAACCTGAGTAACCGTATTTTCCAGCGTTTGTGCAGACGCACCTGGGTAATTTGCAGTGATACGCACATTTGGCGGTGCGAGGTCGGGGTATTGTTCTACGGGAAGTGAAAAAATTGCCAGTGCGCCGGTGAGACACAAAATAATGGCCAGCACCCAGGCAAAAATGGGGCGATTAATAAAGAAATTCGCCATTCAGTCAGAACCTCGTCAGTACTTCAGATTGTGATTATTGAGATAGTCGTCACTGTAGCCTTAACGGCAAGTCCAAACGTGGAGAAATTGAGGAGATATTGTAAATTATCTTCGCTCTCTGTGGTATGGCGAGGCTTCAGAAGCCTCTGCTTTCAAGGAACAACACCGTTGCCGCGACACGAGATCGCACCTGGAGTTTGCGCAGCAAATTGCGGATATGCACTTTCACCGTCTCTTCGGAGATATGCAGATCCGAGGCAATCTGTTTGTTTGACAAACCCTTAGCGACTTCTTGTAATACATCCAACTCACGTTCGGTTAAGACCGCAAAAGGATCGTCACTGCGTTTATCAGTGCTGCGGGTGCGTAAATATTCAGCCACTTGCTCGCTGTAGGCTTCGCCTTCGGTTGCACCACGACGGATATCTTCCAGCAGCACGTCCGGGTCGCTGTCTTTGAGCAAATAACCGTCTGCTCCGGCATCTATCAGGGTGAAAATATCACTGCGGGAATCTGAAACTGTCAGCACCACGATACGCGCACTGACGCCATCACGGCGCAGGGCGTTTAACGTGTCTAACCCGCTCAAACCTTTCATATTCAGATCGAGCAAAATCAGGTCAGGGGTCAGGCGATTCGCAAGGCTAATGGCTTCTGCGCCGCTGCTTGCTTCACCTACTACGCTAAAACTGTCGTCCATTTCCAGCAACTGACGGATGCCACGACGCATTAACGGATGATCATCGACGATTAATACCCGGCAGACATTTTTCTCACTCATCACAACTCCCAATATTGTTCACATTATTATCGTTATAGGTTCACCGGCGTTTCGCGCGTTGCCAGGTCTGATGGCGGCGAACGAAAAGTCATCGTAATCAACGTCCCGCCTTGTGCTGGGCGGGAAATAGTCAGCTCGCCACCTAACCGTGTGGCGCGTTCGTGCATAATATTTAAGCCGTAATGACCTTCGGGTTCCGTCAGACTGGCTATTCCAGTTCCATCATCAAGAATATTCACAGAATGAATCCCTGATACCGATGTATTACAGCTTACGGATATTTTATGTGCTTGCGCGTGTTTAATCGCGTTTAAAACGCCTTCACGGATAATTTGCAGCAAATGTACCTGTTGTGAGGCATCCAGTGCCTGAGTGGGTATGTCGCAATCCATGGTAATAACGGCTTCAGTCTGGTTGCGCAGCGGGGCAATCATCTCCTGCAATGCGGAAGGTAAATCGGCTTGCTGAAGTGTCAGGCGGAAGGTCGTTAATAGCTCACGTAACTGGCGGTAGGCATCGTTCAGCGCTTGGGAAAAATCGCCAATAATGCGCTGCGCAGGCTGGTTTTCTGCCGGTACCGCACGTTTGAGTAACGTGAGTTGGATACGTAAATAAGAGAGCACTTGCGCTAACGAGTCGTGTAATTCCCGGGCAATCGTCGCGCGCTCTTCCATCAGCAACAATTGCTGATAATGTTTTTGCGCCTGGTTGAAGTAGAGGCCACGGCCCAACATATTTGCCAGACTTTGCATTAATGGCAGCGGCGGAACACCTTCTGGAGCCTGCCAGCGGAGCAAACCTAATTCTTTATTCTCAAGCACGATCGGCAATGTTTGCCATGCTTGCTTATCGTGTTGAACCCCTTCCTGTATTTTCCAGTTTTCACCCGTTTTCATCTCCAGATAATTGACCGGTGTTTTCTGGCGTACCTGCTGCAACACTCGTTCAAAACAGTGCTGATCGATGGTACTGACCGTCAGGGCTTGTGAGCAGGCATATAGCACTTCCAGCGTCTGATTGGCTTCCTGCAGGTCCAGCGTTTTTTCCTGCACGCTCTCTTCAAGTGAGCGATAAAGTTTATGTAACTCGCCTGACATGCGCGTGAAAGTATGTGCCAACAAACCCAGTTCATTTGGTAGTTGTGTGTTTAGCGGCGGGTAATCAAACTCACCGCGTTCAATAGTGCGACTTGCTTCCATTAGTTTGTTCAGAGGTGCCACAACCTGGTGGCGAAAGCGGCGTAAGGTGAAAAAGACTAACGTGAAAATGGCAATAAAACCTACCACTGAAGCTATCACCACCTGCATCATTTTGCGTTCAGCATAATGTTGAAGGGCGAGGACAAACAGGTCAATTTGCGCTACATAGCCAGTAATGTTGGCCTTGTACCACTGTAAATCGCCCTGGCGAATATGGTTTTCCATATCAGACCAGGCATGGTTAATCACTGCGAAACGGTTACGGACTTCAGCAGGAACCCAGAATTTTTCAATTTTAAGCAAGGCTGGAGAGCGCAGTGACTGGCTGTACTGCTCAAGATGTTTGTCCAGATTGATGCGGTCGCCCTGCAAATCATATCCCAGGCGATAGCTCTGCATACGTAACGAACCTGCGACGTTAATCGCTTCGGCATCACGCAAACTGCTGGCAAGGGTTAACATCGCGATGCCTGTTGAAAGCAGCGATAGCAGAATAATGTAAAAGAAAGCTCGGGCAAGGCTCGTGGAGAGCGAGCGTTTTACTATCACTTATAATAACCCATCGAAATAGTTGAGAGCGAAACGTATCAGAAACGTAAGATGTCAGTCATTCTTGTTGGCTATATTTCGGCATTCCTTCCAAAACAAATTTACAGAATTAACTAGTGCACACCAGAAATGTAACCTTTGCACAACAAGCTAGTGAAAAACGATGTTTCATTAAACACGAAAATAAATTGATCCTTACCAGGTTATTGGCAGATTTCGCAGCAAACTGGGCAAATGACCATTGCCAGCGAAGACTTTGCCAGGTCATAACATACCCCCATAAAAAATAGCCTCCTGTTTGTGATAACGGGCAAAGGGGTAAAAATGAATCGTTTTGTTCTTGCCAATGCACAGCAATGTATCGGTTGTCATGCATGCGAAATCGCCTGCGTAATGGCTCACAATGATGAAAAGCATGTTCTGACCACCCAACAATTTCAGCCACGGATCTCTGTTATTAAACATCAGGGAAGGCGCAATGCGGTAACTTGCCGTCATTGCGAAGATGCTCCGTGTGCAAGCAGTTGCCCCAACGAAGCTATTTCACGCATTAATGACAGTGTTCAGGTTAATCAACACAAGTGTATTGGCTGTAAATCCTGTGTGGTAGCGTGCCCGTTTGGTGCGATGCAGGTTCTCACCACTCCGATTAATGATGGGCGCTCTGTTAAAGCCAATGCCCATAAATGCGACTTATGCCATGACCGTAAAAATGGCCCGGCTTGCGTGGAAAATTGTCCCAGCAAGGCGCTGAAATTAATTAATAGCGAGACGCTTGCCGCCCTGGCAAAAAACCGGCGTTTACGCTCGGCGGCTCAGGAATCTCAGCCGTGGCATACCACCGCGCAGCAAACAGCACCGCAGCTTTCTCTGAGTGCTGATTTAAGTAAAGTAGAAAAAATGCGCGCCACTCCTGCACGGCAGGACCCTGATAAAATTGACCTGGTTTTGCGCAAAACAGGTTTTGATGAAATCTATCTCACCTTTGATAAAAACCAGGCTGAAAACCAGTCTGACCGCTGCATGAAATGTGGCGAGCACAGCATTTGCGAGTGGACTTGCCCGCTGCATAACCATATCCCGCATTGGATTGAACTGGTCAAAGAGGGGCGCATTCTGGAAGCTGTGGAGCTTTCGCACCAGACAAACTGCCTGCCAGAAGTGACTGGGCGTGTGTGTCCACAAGACCGTTTATGTGAAAGTGCCTGTACCCTCAAAGATGAATATGGTGCGGTCACTATCGGCAATATCGAGCGTTATATTTCCGATAAAGCCTTTGCCAGCGGCTGGACGCCGGATCTTTCTTATGTCAAACCAACTAGTCGCCGCGTTGCCGTGATTGGTGCTGGGCCTGCCGGCCTTGCCTGCGCGGATATTCTGGCGCGCAATGGGATTAAAGCCACAGTGTTCGACCGCCATCCTGAAATCGGCGGGCTGCTCACGTTTGGTATTCCCGCATTCAAGCTGGATAAATCGCTGTTAAGTCGTCGCCGTGAAATCTTCAGTTCGATGGGTATTGAATTCAAACTCAATACCGAGATTGGCCGCGACATTTCTCTACAACAGGTGTTGGCTGATTTTGACGCGGTGTTTGTTGGCGTTGGGACTTATCGTTCAATGAAAGCTGGATTGCCGAACGAAGATGCGCCGGGTGTTTACGATGCGCTGCCGTTCCTGATTGCTAACACTAAACAGGTGATGGGATTACCAGAGTTGCCTGACGAGCCGTATATCAATATGGCGGATAAACAAGTGGTGGTGCTCGGTGGCGGTGATACTGCGATGGACTGCGTGCGCACTTCTTTGCGACATGGCGCGCAGCAAGTCACTTGTGCCTATCGCCGTGATGAAGCCAACATGCCGGGTTCAAAAAAAGAGGTCAAAAACGCGCGGGAAGAAGGGGCGATGTTTGAGTTCAATGTGCAGCCGCTGAATATTGAACTGGATGACAGTGGGCAAGTGATGGGCATCCGTATGCTGCGCACCCAAATGGGCGAGCCAGACGAGCAAGGTCGCCGTCGTCCGGAACCGATTGAAGGCTCTGAATTTATCATGCCAGCCGATGCTGTAATTATGGCATTTGGCTTCCACCCTCATGGTATGCCATGGCTTGAAGAGCACGGTGTGAAGCTTGATAGCTGGGGGAGGATCCTTGCCAGCGTTGAAGATAAATTACGCTATCAGACCAGCAACCCAAAAATCTTTGCTGGTGGTGATGCGGTCCGTGGTGCTGATCTGGTTGTCACGGCGATGGCGGAAGGGCGTCATGCTGCTGCAGGGATCATGGAATATCTTGAAGTCCAACCCCAACGCCTTAATTAGACGTTAATCTCACCCCGTCTGTGAGTCGGGGTGAGTGTTTGTTTTACAAACCGAATTCCTTTTTGATCCTACCCCTGTATTTACCCCTAAAGGGTGATGCCTCTACTCCCCCTTTGTCACATAACGTATCACTCTATAAAAACCCGTAGAAAACTACGGAGATAACACAGATGTGTTTGCCGGCTTCTGCACTGCGAAGGCTGGCATTTGTGATGCAAGGATGTGCCTTATGGCTGATTTTTCCCGACGTGGATTATTGACCGGGAGCTTTCGACGCTCCGCAACTGCTTTCCGCCCACCCTGGAGCGGAGATGAAAACCATTTCCTTGTGGATTGCACTCGCTGCGATACCTGTTTGTCGGCCTGCGAAACTCGCGTTCTGAAACGCGGCCAGGGCGGCTACCCCGAAGTTAACTTTGATCACGGTGAATGCACTTTTTGCTACGCCTGCGCACAAGCTTGCCCGGAACAACTCTTCCTGGCGCGTGACGTTTCCCCGTGGGAACACACGCTGTCAATTGGCGATAATTGCCTGGCTAAAAACAGCATCGAATGCCGTAGCTGCCAGGACACCTGCGACACGCAGGCTATTTCATTTCGCCCTTCTTTGCAGGGTATCGCACAACCTCTGCTCAATCACACCGATTGCACCGCTTGCGGGGCATGTATATCGGGTTGTCCGGTTTCAGCCATCAAGATGAGGCACGCAAATGCGAGCTAACTGGCATGTCGCAGGCCTGGTCGTTCAGGCGCAACCACACAATATTCTCGCGGTCAGTGCCGCATTAAACGAACTACCTGGCAGCGAAGTCGCGGCAAGTGATGCTGAACACGGCAAATTGGTCGTAGTTATGGAAGCAGAACGTAGTGACGTGCTGCTGAATCAAATCGAGTCGGCACGCAATATTGCGGGCGTGCTGGCGGTGTCGCTGGTTTATCACCAGCAGGATGAGCAAGGTGAGGAAACACCATGAAACTCAGTCGTCGTAGCTTTATGAAAGCGAACGCTATTGCAGCCGCGGCGGCCGCCGCTGGCCTTAGCGTACCGAGCGTTGCCCGTGCGGTTGTCGGGAAACAAGATGCTATCAAGTGGGATAAAGCCCCATGCCGTTTTTGTGGCACCGGTTGTGGCGTATTAGTCGGTACCCAGGACGGGCGAGTTGTTGCAAGCCAGGGCGACCCGGATGCGCCGGTTAACCGTGGCCTGAACTGCATCAAAGGCTACTTCCTGCCAAAAATCATGTACGGAAAAGACCGCCTCACGCAGCCGCTGTTGCGCATGAAAGACGGGCAGTATGATAAAGAAGGTGAGTTTGCTCCCATCACCTGGGATCAGGCATTCGACATCATGGAGCAAAAATTCAAGACCAGCCTGAAAGAGAAAGGGCCGGAAGCGGTCGGCATGTTTGGCTCCGGCCAGTGGACGGTGTGGGAAGGTTATGCCGCTTCTAAATTATTCAAAGCCGGTTTTCGTTCCAACAACCTTGACCCGAACGCACGCCACTGCATGGCTTCAGCTGTTGTGGGCTTCATGCGTACTTTCGGCATGGACGAGCCGATGGGCTGCTACGACGATATCGAGCAGGGCGACGCGTTCGTGCTGTGGGGTTCGAACATGGCCGAGATGCACCCGGTTTTATGGTCGCGCATCACCAACCGCCGCTTGTCGAATGAAAACGTTGAAGTCGCCGTTCTTTCTACCTTCCAACATCGTAGTTTTGAGTTGGCAGATAACGGCATGGTGTTCACGCCACAAACTGACCTGGCGATTTTGAACTATATCGCCAACTACATCATTCAGAACAACGCGATAAACGAATCCTTCTTTAAGCAGCATGTGAATCTGCGTAAAGGCGTGACGGATATCGGTTACGGTTTGCGTCCGACGCATCCGTTAGAAAAAGCGGCGAAAAACCCAGGTTCTGACGCTTCAGAGCCGATGAGCTTTGAAGATTACAAAGCGTTCGTTGCGGAATACACGCTGGAAAAAACCGCCGAAATGAGCGGCGTGCCAATAGATCAACTTGAAGCGCTGGCGAAGCTGTACGCCGACCCGAATAAGAAAGTGATTTCTTACTGGACGATGGGCTTTAACCAGCATTCACGCGGTGTGTGGGCCAACAACCTGGTTTACAACATCCATTTGCTCACCGGAAAAATCTCTCAGCCGGGCTGCGGGCCATTCTCCTTAACCGGCCAACCATCGGCATGCGGTACGGCGCGTGAAGTCGGCACTTTCTCCCATCGTTTGCCAGCAGACATGGTGGTGACGAACGAGAAACACCGCCAAATCACCGAAAACATGTGGCAGTTGCCAGCAGGCACCATCCCGGCAAAAGTGGGTTTACATGCCGTGGCCCAGGACCGCGCGCTGAAAGATGGCAAGCTCAACGTTTACTGGGTGATGTGTAACAACAACATGCAGGCCGGGCCGAACATTACCGAAGAGCGTATGCCGGGCTGGCGCGATCCGCGTAACTTCATCATCGTTTCCGATCCGTACCCGACGATCAGCGCACTGAGCGCGGATCTGATCCTGCCAACCGCAATGTGGGTGGAAAAAGAGGGCGCTTACGGCAACGCCGAACGCCGCACGCAGTTCTGGCGTCAGCAGGTGAAAGCACCGGGCGAGGCAAAGTCCGATCTGTGGCAGCTCGTGCAGTTTGCGAAACGCTTCAAAGTCGAAGAGGTGTGGCCTGCGGAACTGGTCGATCAAAAACCGGAATACCGGGGCAAAACGCTGTTTGACGTGCTGTTTGCGAATTCAAACGTGAGCAAATTCCCGGTCACCGAACTGGCTGAAGGGCAGTTAAATGACGAATCCCACGAGTTAGGTTTCTACCTGCAAAAAGGGTTGTTCGAGGAGTACGCCGCATTTGGCCGTGGTCACGGGCACGATCTCGCTCCGTTTGATGATTACCACAAAGCGCGCGGCCTGCGCTGGCCGGTGGTCGACGGTAAAGAGACGCTCTGGCGCTACAGCGAAGGTCACGACCCATATGTGAAAGCGGGTGAGGGCTTCAAGTTCTATGGTAAACCAGATGGCAAAGCAGTGATCTTCGCGTTGCCATTTGAGCCTGCGGCGGAGTCTCCGGACCAGGAGTATGACCTGTGGCTGTCAACAGGACGCGTGCTGGAACACTGGCATACCGGCAGCATGACGCGCCGCGTACCGGAATTGCATCGTGCCTTCCCGGAAGCTGTTTTGTTCATCCATCCACTTGATGCCAAAGCGCGTGATTTGCGTCGTGGTGACAAAGTGAAAGTTATCTCCCGTCGTGGCGAAGTGATTTCGATTGTCGAAACACGCGGTCGTAACAAACCGCCGCAGGGGCTGGTGTACATGCCGTTCTTCGATGCAGCGCAACTGGTGAACAACCTGACGCTGGACGCAACCGACCCACTTTCGAAAGAGACGGATTATAAGAAATGCGCTGTAAAACTGGCGAAGGTGTAAGGGGGACTAAATCATGAAAAAAACCATCCTGACTAAAACGTTCTTTCAATGGGTTGCGGCATTTACGCTGCTGGTAAGTGGTGCATTGTGGGCGGCAAACGGCGTTGACCTTACGCAATCGCCTGAGGTTTCTGGTACGCCGGAAGGTTCAATTCATATGCCAAAACAGCAGGGCAGAATGGCGCTCAATTACGTAAACCAGCCGCCAATGATTCCGCATAGTGTTGACGGCTACCAGGTTTCCAAAAACACCAACCGTTGTCTGCAATGCCACGGTGTCGAACATTACCGCACCACGGGGGCGCCGCGTGTTAGTCCCACACACTTTATGGATAGCGACGGCAACGTGCTTTCTAATGTGGCACCGCGTCGTTACTTCTGCCTGCAATGCCATGTCCCTCAAACCGATGCAGCGCCGATTGTTGAAAACACATTCACGCCGTCTAAAGGTTTTGGGAACTAGAGGTCATTATGGATAAATCAACCCGTAAACCCGGAATCATCAAGCGCATATGGCAGTGGTGGCGTCGCCCGAGCCGCCTGGCGCTGGGCACATTACTGCTGATTGGTTTCGCTGGTGGGATTATTTTCTGGGGCGGTTTTAACACCGGCATGGAGATGACCAACCGCGAGGAGTTTTGTATCGGTTGCCATGAAATGCGTGCCAACGTCTACGAAGAATATATGCAGACGGTGCACTACAACAACCGCAGCGGCGTGCGGGCAACCTGCCCGGACTGCCACGTTCCCCACGAATGGGGACCTAAAATTTTACGTAAAATTCAGGCCAGCAAAGAGTTGTATGCCAAAGCGTTTGGCTTAATCGACACGCCGCAAAAGTTTGATGACCACCGCCTGGCGATGGCGCAAAACGAGTGGCGGCGAATGAAGAACAACAACTCGCAAGAGTGCCGAAACTGCCATAACTTTGATTTCATGGATTTCACCGCTCAGAAAACCGTCGCGGCAAAGATGCATGATAAAGCGGTCAACGATGGGCAAACCTGCGTGGATTGCCACAAGGGGATTGCGCATAAGTTGCCCGACATGAGTGAAGTAAAAAACGGTTTTTGATTACCCGTCATACTTCGAGTTGCAGGTGTGTTGGCTGCTCCCGTGCGCCCCAGTCACATAGTTATCTATGCTCCTGGGGACTTACGGCCTTACCGCCTGCCTGCACCTCGAATTATTTAGGGTAATATCGTTTCATAACCAGAAGACAAAAAGTATTTAGCGGAATATTATAATCGGCTCCCCTAACTCACTGTGGAGACGGCATGTCGATTAAAATCGAAGTCATCAAAGATAAAATCCTCTCAGATAATTACTTCATCCTGCGCAATATCACCTACGATCTATACCGTAACGAAGCCGAAGCTATTCGCCACAAACGTGAAGTCTATGACCGGGGTAACGGCGCAACTATGCTGCTGTATAACCGCGATAAAAAAACCGTTGTGCTGACGCGTCAGTTCCGCGTGGCTACGTGGGTTAACGGTAATGCTGACGGCATGTTGATTGAAACCTGTGCCGGTTTGCTGGATGCCGATGAACCGGAAGTTTGCGCCCGCAAAGAAGCTATCGAAGAAACCGGCTACGAAGTAGGGGAAGTCGAAAAAGTCTTTGAGCTGTATATGTCGCCAGGCGGTGTGACCGAGCTGATTCACTTTTACATGGCCGAATACAGCGATGCCCAGCGTGAAAACGCCGGTGGTGGCATTGATGATGAAGACATCGACGTGCTCGAATTACCGTTTACCCGCGCTATGGAAATGGTATCAACAGGTGAAATTCGTGACGGAAAAACAGTTATTCTGTTACAACAGCTGCAATTACGCGGAATCATGAACTAAAAACATTGTTATTCAATGAATTACGGATAGGCGATTTTAAGTAAATCTATCCGATAATTCTGATTGAGCACAAACGTTAACCAGACGAAGATATCGCCATATTTTGTATACCCGTCATACTTCAAGTTGCCTCTTTGTTGGCTGCGCTCACTCACCCAGGTCACTTACTTATGTAAGCTCCCTGGGACTTGTTCCCTTGCCGCCGTGATGCAACTCGAATTATTTTGGGTATACATTAAATTCTCTTCGTCTTCTCAGGATACGTGTCGCCAATGTCTTTGCGGATCAAATCGCTGTTTCTCTTTTTATTCTTTATAGCGAGCTCTGTTTTCGCGGCACCTGCACAAAAGTCTTTCTCCGACTGGCAAGTTACCTGCAACAACCAAAATTTTTGTGCGGCCCGTAACACTGGGCTGCATCAAGGATTAGTCATGACGCTAACCCGCAGTGCGGGTGCGCGTACTGATGCAACGCTGAGAATTGATTTCGGTAATATGACCATCGCAGAACCTAAAGCGCCGCCAATTGCGCCGCGCCTGCTTGTTGATGGTGAACCGTTGACGCTGGACTTAGCGAAATGGCAGGAAACACCGCACCATCTCAAAACCAGTGATGCCGACGCGATTAACACTTTCCTCGAAAAAGTCGCCAACGCCGATGCGATTACGCTGGCGAAAGGGCAGGGAAATATTTCGCTTGCGGGGCTGAAAGCCTCAATGCTGTTTATTGATAGTCAACAGCAGCGCGTGGGAAGTGAAACCGCCTGGATTAAGAAAGGTGACGATCCGCCGCTGAGCGTGCCGCCAGCGCCTGCACTTAAAGAAGTCGCGCTGACTAACCCCACTCCGACGCCACTCACGCAACCAGAACTCAGCGACCTGCTCGATTACGGCACCTGGCGCATGAACAACAGCCAGTGTTCGCTCGATCCCGCTCGCCGCGAAGTGCGTGTGTTTGCGCTCAGTGATGATAAAGCCTTGCTAATGACCGGTTGTGAAGCGGGTGCTTACAACGTGGTAGATCTCGCCTGGGTTGTGTCGCGCCAGAAGCCCTTTGCCGCCCGGCAGATTCGCTTAAAACTGCCGTTTACACCGGGAAGCGGAACCACCGAGCTTGAGCTGATGAATGCCGGTTATGACGAAACTAATAAAGAGCTGACGACGTTGGCCAAAGGACGCGGAGTGGGCGACTGCGGCGTGGCGACGCGCTGGCGTTTTGATGGGCAGCGCTTCCGCCTGGTGCGTTACGCCGAAGAGCCGACGTGTGATGCGTGGAACAGCAATGCGTCGTGGCCCACACTCTGGGTCACCAAATAATCCCCGTCATACTTCAAGCTGCAGATGCGTTGGCTGCTTTCGTTCACCCCAGTCACTTACTTGTGTAAGCTCCTGGGGATTCACTCCTTTGCCGCCTTTCTGCAACTCAAATTATTTAGGGGATTACCGTCAATTTTCTCTAAGAAGATTAAACACCCAATACCTTTTTCGCTTTCGCCACCACATTCTCGGTGGTAAAGCCAAAGAACGGGAATAGCTTGTCAGCAGGCGCTGATTCACCGTAAGTCGTCATACCAACAATCGCGCCTTTCAGGCCGACATATTTGTACCAGTAATCCGCAATACCTGCCTCCACCGCCACTCGCGCAGCAATACCTGAAGGTAATACTGACTCGCGATACTCTTCGTCCTGAGCATCAAAAATATCGGTCGAAGGCAGTGAAACCACGCGTACTTTGTGGCCTTCGGCTGTGAGTTTATCTGCCGCCAGCACAGTGATTTCCATCTCCGATCCTGTGGCTATCAGAATCACATCTGGCGTACCGCCGCCGTCTTTCAGAACATAACCACCACGGCTAATCGCTTTGACTTGCTCCGGCGTGCGTTCCATTTGTGCGAGGTTCTGGCGCGAAAGAATGAGTGCCGTTGGGCCGTTGTGCCGCTCGATTGCCGCTTTCCAGGCTACAGCAGCTTCAACCTGATCGCACGGGCGCCAGGTACTGAAGTTTGGCGTCATACGCAGGCTGGCGAGTTGTTCTACCGCCTGATGGGTTGGGCCATCTTCGCCAAGGCCGATGGAATCGTGGGTATAAACCATAATTTGCCGCGCTTTCATCAGCGCCGCCATTCGTGCGGCATTTCTCGCATATTCCACAAACATCAGGAATGTCGCGGTGTATGGCACAAATCCACCGTGATGGGCAATCCCATTAGCGATGGCGGTCATACCGAATTCGCGCACGCCGTAGTGAATGTAATTCCCGGCGAGATCCTCTTTGATAGATTTGGATTCTTTCCAGATGGTCAGGTTACTTGGCGCTAAGTCAGCCGAGCCGCCGAGCAATTCAGGCAGGCTTGGGCCATAGGCATTTAACGTGTTTTGTGAGGCCTTACGGGTGGCAATTTTCTCTGGGTTGGCCTGCAATTTATCAATGTACTGCTGAGTGAGTTCCTGCCAATCCTCCGGCATTTCACCGTGCATGCGGCGGTTAAACTCAGCGGCTAGTTCTGGATGAGCTTTGGCGTAAGCGGCAAACTTATCGTTCCAGGACGTTTCTGCTTTCTCGCCTTTTTCTTTGGCATCCCAGGCTTGATAAATCTCTTTCGGGATTTCAAACGCCGGGTAGTTCCAGCCCAGTTGTTTACGGGCGAGAGCCACTTCCTGCTCGCCGAGTGCCGCGCCATGGGCCTCTTCTTTGCCCGCTTTGTTTGGCGAGCCAAAGCCAATGATGGTGCGGCAGATAATCAGTGACGGTTTATCTTTCACACTTTGCGCTTCTTGAATCGCTTTCTTCACTGCTTCCGGGTCGTGGCCATCAATTTCATGCACCACATGCCAGTGATAAGCCTCGAAGCGTTTCGCGGTGTCGTCGGTAAACCAGCCTTTAGTTTCACCATCAATTGAGATGCCGTTGTGGTCATAGAAGCCGATAAGCTTGCCAAGACCGAGGGTGCCGGCAAGCGAGCACACTTCATGAGAGATGCCTTCCATCAGGCAGCCATCCCCCATAAATACGTAGGTAAAGTGATCGACAATTTCATGGTCGGGACGGTTAAATTGCGCCCCTAACGTGCGTTCAGCAATCGCCATGCCGACCGCATTTGCTAACCCCTGGCCAAGCGGCCCGGTGGTGGTTTCAACACCGGGTGTATAACCAATTTCCGGATGGCCGGGGGTTTTGGAGTGAAGCTGACGGAAGTTTTTTAACTCTTCCATCGGCAAGTCATACCCGCTCAGATGCAAAAGGCTGTAGAGCAACATCGAGGCGTGGCCGTTAGAGAGAATAAAGCGGTCACGGTCAGCCCATGTGGGGTTCGTCGGGTTGTGGTGCAGGAATTCGTTCCATAACACTTCGGCAATATCTGCCATCCCCATCGGTGCGCCAGGGTGGCCCGAATTCGCTTTTTGTACCGCGTCCATACTCAGGGCACGAATGGCATTAGCAAGCTCTTTACGAGATGACATGTTTCACTCCGTGGTTGTCGTTCAAAGTTTAGCGGCGAGCAAATCTTCCAGTTTTCGTTGATCGATGGCGAACAGGCGGATGCCCTCTGCCAGTTTTTCTACCGCCATTGGATCCTGATTATGCTCCCAACGGAAATCTGCCTCGCTGATGGGTTCCGGGCGACGGAAGCCCTGGGACATCGGCACCAGTTTGCGTACCACTGGCTCTTCGCTTTCCTGCAACTGTTGCAGCAGGTTAGGGGCGATAGTCAGGCGATCACAGCCTACTAGCGCAAGAATTTGTTCGGTGCGGCGGAAGCTCGCGCCCATCACGATGGTGCTGTAGTTGTGCTGCTTAAAGTAATCATAGATATTGCGCACCGATTTGACGCCCGGATCTTCTTCAACCACATATGGGTCCATCGGTTTGCGAGCCTGATACCAGTCGTAGATACGCCCGACAAACGGTGAGATCAGGAACACGCCAGCTTCCGCACAGGCTCGTGCCTGAGCAAAAGAGAACAGCAGCGTCAGGTTACAATCGATTCCCTCTTTTTGCAGTTCTTCTGCGGCACGAATACCTTCCCAGGTTGAAGCAAGCTTGATGAGAACTCGCGACTTATCAATGCCCAGCTCTTCATAAAGAGCGATCAAATGGCGGGCTTTCGCGATGCTTTTTTCTTTATCAAACGAGAGACGGGCATCCACTTCTGTTGAGACTCGTCCAGGAATGCTTTTCAGAATTTCCGCACCGAAATTGACCGCAAGTTTGTCACAGGCTTGCGCGACCTGGGCTTCTCGCGTGTCGCCGCGCTGTTTACCGTAAGCAATGGCATCATCAATGAGTGTTTGATAGTGCGCTAAACCTGCTGCCTTCAGTAATAGCGAGGGGTTGGTCGTCGCATCGATAGGCTGGTAATTGCGGATAGATTCAATGTCACCGCTGTCGGCAACAACGGTGGTAAATTTCTTGATACTATCTAACTGATTCATGACTATCTCCTTGAAATGCAAAGTCTAATTTGAGTGTTCCATGTCACTCACGATGAAAATTCATCGTTGGCATAACTAAAAAGCATAGCAGATAGGCATGGCATTGTTGTTAATGCCAGGTAACATAATGGCTCTGATTTTCTAACATTTTTGCAAGACGTTGCTGATAGTATGGCGATGTTCAAAGTTTAGAACGCGCGCAAGCGTGATACTACGTGGCCCTAAAGCGATCTTAACGTGACCTTACGACCCTTGAGAGTGATAAAAAAGGAACGAAGAAATGGACGAACAACTAAGACAAAGTGCCCTCGATTTTCATGAATTCCCAGTCCCCGGTAAAATTCAGGTTTCGCCAACCAAACCGCTGGCGACCCAGCGTGACTTAGCATTGGCCTACTCTCCGGGCGTTGCGGCACCTTGTCTTGAGATTGAAAAAGACCCACTTGCTGCTTACAAATACACCGCGCGTGGCAACCTGGTCGGCGTGATTTCCAACGGCACCGCGGTGCTGGGTCTGGGTAATATTGGCGCACTGGCGGGCAAGCCAGTGATGGAAGGTAAGGGCGTTCTGTTTAAGAAATTTGCCGGTATTGACGTGTTCGATATCGAAGTCGATGAAATGGACCCGGACAAACTGATTGAGGTGATTGCTGCACTTGAGCCAACGTTTGGCGGCATTAACCTGGAAGACATCAAAGCGCCAGAGTGCTTCTACATTGAGAAAAAACTGCGCGAGCGCATGAACATTCCTGTGTTCCATGACGATCAGCATGGTACGGCCATCATCTGTACTGCTGCGGTGCTTAACGGCCTGCGTGTAGTTGAGAAGAATATCTCTGATGTGCGTTTAGTGGTTTCTGGCGCGGGTGCATCGGCTATCGCCTGTATGAACCTGCTGGTACAACTGGGCATCCAGAAACACAACATCGTTGTGTGCGATTCGAAAGGCGTTATCTACAAGGGCCGTGAAGAGAACATGGCTGAAACCAAAGCGGCTTACGCGGTGGAAGATAACGGTAAGCGCACGCTCGACGAAGTGATTGAAGGCGCGGATATTTTCCTCGGCTGTTCTGGCCCGAAAGCCATGAGCCAGGAGATGGTCAAGAAGATGGCGCGCGCGCCATTGATTCTTGCGCTGGCAAACCCTGAGCCGGAAATTTTGCCGCCGCTGGCAAAAGAAGTGCGCCCGGATGCAATTATCTGCACCGGTCGTTCTGACTTCCCTAACCAGGTTAACAACGTGCTGTGCTTCCCGTTCATCTTCCGCGGCGCGCTGGATGTTGGCGCAACGGCGATTAACGAAGAGATGAAACTGGCGGCGGTTCACGCGATTGCCGAACTGGCTCACGCCGAGCAGAGCGATGTAGTGGCTTCCGCCTATGGCGAAGAAGAGCTGACTTTCGGCCCTGATTACCTGATTCCAAAACCATTCGATCCGCGTCTTATCGTGCAAATCGCACCAGCAGTGGCAAAAGCGGCAATGGAAACCGGTGTGGCAACGCGTCCGATTCAGGATTTCGACGCTTATCGCGAAAAACTGACCGAGTTCGTCTACAAAACTAACCTGTTTATGAAGCCAATCTTCTCTCAGGCCCGCAAAGATCCAAAACGTGTGGTGCTGACAGAAGGTGAAGAGGCGCGTGTGCTACATGCGACTCAGGAGCTGATTACACTTGGTTTGGCGAAACCGATTCTGATTGGTCGCCCGGCGGTTATCGAAATGCGCCTGAAGAAACTCGGCCTGCAAATGCAAGCCGGGCGCGATTTTGAGATCGTGAATAACGAATCCGATCCGCGTTTCAAAGAGTACTGGAATGAGTACTACAACATCATGAAACGCCGCGGTATTACGCAAGAACAGGCGCAGCGTGCCGTGATCAGCAACACCACGGTGATCGGTGCAATTATGGTGCACCGTGGTGAAGCGGATGCCATGATTTGCGGCACTATCGGTGAGTATCACGAGCACTTCTCCGTGGTGGAAAAGTTGTTCGGGTATCGTGAAGGCGTGAAAGCGGCTGGGGCAATGAATGCGCTGTTGTTGCCAAGCGGTAACACCTTTATTGCTGATACCTATGTGAATGACGATCCGTCGCCGGAAGAGCTGACAGAAATAACCTTGTTAGCTGCGGAAACTGTGCGTCGCTTTGGTATCGAGCCAAAAGTCGCGTTGTTGTCGCATTCCAACTATGGTTCCTCCGATTCGAAAGCGGCATGCAAGATGCGTAAAACGCTGGAGATGGTACGCGAACGTGCACCAGAGCTGGAAATTGACGGTGAAATGCATGGTGATGCGGCGCTGGTGGAAAGCATTCGTAACGAGCGTATGCCTGACAGCCCACTGAAAGGTTCTGCAAATATCTTGATCATGCCAAACGTCGAAGCGGCACGCATTAGCTACAACTTGTTGCGTGTTTCCAGTTCCGAAGGGGTGACAGTCGGGCCAGTATTGATGGGCGTGGCAAAACCGGTGCATGTGTTAACACCGATTGCGTCTGTTCGTCGTATTGTGAATATGGTGGCGCTGGCAGTGGTTGAGGCGCAGACCGTTCCGCTGTGATTTAAACCCAATCCTTAACCGGTAAGAAATCACGATACAAGGCAGCCTCCGGGCTGCCTTCTTCTGGCTGATAGTTATATTCAAAGCGAACCAGTGGTGGCATCGACATTAAAATCGACTCTGTACGCCCGCCGGTCTGCAAACCAAACAGCGTTCCGCGATCCCACACCAGGTTAAATTCCACATAACGGCCACGGCGATAAAGCTGGAAGTCGCGCTCACGCTCGCCCCATGGCAGCGCTTTACGGCGTTCGACAATCGGCAGATATGCATCCAGGTAACCATTACCCACAGCTTGCATAAAGCTGAAGCAATGGTCGAAATCTGGGGTGTTCAGATCGTCGAAGAACAGGCCGCCAATACCACGTTGTTCATTCCGATGTTTAATAAAGAAATAATCATCACACCACTTTTTGTATCGTGGGAATACGTCATCGCCAAACGGCTGGCACAGCTCCTGCGCGGTTTTATGCCAGTGAACGGCATCTTCTTCAAAACCGTAAAACGGCGTTAGGTCAAAACCGCCGCCAAACCACCATACCGGGTCACAACCTGGCTTTTGTGCAATGAAAAAGCGCACGTTGGCATGGCTGGTGGGAATGTACGGGCTGAGCGGATGCACCACCAGAGAGACGCCCATTGCTTCAAAGCTGCGCCCGGCGAGTTCCGGGCGATGCGCTGTAGCAGACGCAGGCATCGCATCGCCATGTACATGGGAGAAGTTAACGCCCGCTTGCTCAAAGACATTCCCACCGCGTAACACCCGGCTGCGCCCGCCACCACCGCCTTCGCGTTGCCAGCTATCTTCTTCAAACGCAGCACCATCAATATTGCTGAGCTGCTGGCAGATGGTGTCCTGCAATTGCAGCAGGAATTGTTTTACGGACTGAATATCTGGCAAGTTCATAGGGTTCAACGTTTCTTACTGTGGGCTTTTTGGTTATCAAACCAATTGAAGTAGCTAATGATGCCAGAGGCAATAGCATTAGCAATTTTCTGGCGAAACGCGGGAGTGCCCAGCAACTTCTCTTCACCAGGGTTGGTGATAAATGACGTTTCAACCAGTACGGAAGGAATCGACGGTGACTTCAACACCACAAACGCCGCTTGTTCCGTGTTACGGCTGTGCAGTTTGTGCACTGGCTTGATTTGCTTAAGAATGTGCGAGCCGAGCGTCAGGCTGTTTTTGATGGTGTCAGTTTGCACCAGGTCGAACAGTACCTGTTGTAGATACTGGTCTTTATGTTTGACCTTGCTGCCTGCGACATCATCGGCGGCGTTTTCTTTATCCGAAAGGTATTTCGCCATCGCACTACTTGCGCCGCGATTGGAAAGGGCAAACACCGACGCACCGGCAGCAGACGGGTTCGTAAAACCATCAGCATGAATCGACATAAAGAGATCGGCCCCGTGTTTGTGGGCGATTTCTACGCGATCATACAGCGGAATAAATTCATCGCTGGTACGTGTGAGTTTGGCCTCTATCCCATTGCTTTTAAGAATGTTTCGTACATTTTTAGCAATGGCCAGTACGACATGTTTCTCTTTAGAACCATTATGGCCAATCGCGCCGGTATCAATACCGCCGTGGCCTGGGTCGAGCATCACTACCCGACGGCCACCCGATTTTTTGCTCGGTTTGCTGTGGTTTGTGGTGGTTTTAAGAGGTTTAGTCTCCGGGCTGGCCAAAGCCTTATTTACGCCCGTTAACGTTAAAGCAGCCAACCCAGTAAGCAGTAACTGGCGGCGGGTAGTCAGATGCGTCAGTGATTTAATTTTGCTCATGCGGCTAATATTTTTATCTTTAAAATTGCAGATAGGCATTTATAGCGTATCGGCAAAGGGTAAACGACAAGCATTTTTGGGATTTTCATTACCAAAAATGAATGAGTGGCTAGTATGTCATTTTTTGCCTCGTTTTGCGGCAGATATTGGCTAAACAGAAACTTAACGCCATAATCACTGTTTTAGACTTTCAGGTGGCTAATACCATGGAAATACGTGTTTTTCGCCAGGATGATTTCGAAGAAGTCATTACGCTTTGGGAACGTTGCGACTTACTGCGTCCATGGAACGATCCTGAGATGGACATTGAACGCAAACTCAATCATGACGCGGATCTGTTCTTAGTGGCAGAAGTGGGCGGCGAAGTCGTAGGCTCGCTGATGGGTGGTTACGACGGCCATCGGGGTTCAGCTTATTACCTTGGCGTGCACCCGGAATATCGTGGTCGCGGCATTGCTAATGCGCTACTTAGCCGACTGGAAAAGAAGCTAATCGCACGCGGTTGCCCAAAAATTCAAATCATGGTGCGTGAAGAAAACGACCTTGTGATTGGCATGTACGAGCGGCTCGAGTATGAGCAGCAAGATGTGATGCTACTCGGCAAGCGATTGATTGAAGATCAGGAATATTAATGCCTGTGCTGTATCCACCTTCGGATTACGATACCCACGGTAATCTGAAAACACCTTTTTTGTTCTGGTGTACCCTTCTTTTACAGGCGCGAACCTGGTTTGTCCTGGTGCTGGCGGCAGCGTCCCGTCAACAGGGTGATGCTATCCTTGGCGTCTTTTATCCTGACCGCGACAATTTCTGGTTCGGGCTATTGCCTGGCGTTCCTGCGGCTCTGGCATTTATGATTAGCGGCCGCCGCCATTTATACCCTCGATTATGGGCCGCCTGGCGCTGGATATTGATTGCCGCACAGCTCATCGTTTTGGCCTGGCAACTCATATTGCTTTGGCAGGGCGAAGTGCTGACGGGCGTCACTTTAGCGCTGCTGGTTGCCGATATTTTTGCCCTCTGGTGGCTGTGTACCAGCCGCCGTTTACGAGATTACTTCACTATCAATTGTGAATAACCGGGCACTTTTGGGAAAGTTTGCACTCCAAAGCGCGTATCCATGCTTAATAAAGGAATTTCTGATGAAAAAACTGCGCCTGATGTTATTAGGGCTGCCGCTGGTGTTAGCAGGCTGTTCGACGTTGTCATCCGTCAATTGGTCTGCGGCAAATCCGTGGAACTGGTTTGGTTCGTCGATTGAAGTCAGCGAGAAGGGCGTGGGTGAGTTAAACGCCAGTACGCCGATGGATGAAAAGGCCGTCAGCAGCGCGTTGAATGATAACTACCGTTTACGCAGCGGCATGAAAACCGATAACGGCGAGATTGTTCGCTTCTATGAAGCGATGGATGACAAAACCGTGATGGTTGCCGTCAACGGCGAAAAAGGCACAGTAAGCCGCGTTGATGTTATGGATAGCGACATCGAAACTGATAGCGGCGTGAAGATTGGCACCGCCTTCAGCGACCTGTACGACAAAGCATTTGGCGCATGTGTCAAAGGGACTGGAGATGATAGTGACGGTGTCGAGTGTAAGGCCAAAGACAGCCAGCACATTAGCTACATTTTTAGCGGTGAATGGCATGGCGGGCAGGAGTTGATGCCGTCTGACGATGCGCTCAAAAACTGGAAAGTCAGCAAAATTATCTGGCGTCGATAAAAAATTCGCCCGGCCTTGCGCCTTCTCAAGAAGGTGCGGCCAGATTTGGGTATCATATGGAAATAAACGCCACGGTGAGTGGCGTGTTTTTTTCAGGAGGATTCATGTCTCGTGTTCAAACTGGTATTTTGCCAGAACATTGTCGCGCCGCCGTTTGGCTGGAAGCGAGTATTCAGGGCGATTTCGATGCTATTCGCCAGGGCTGCAAAACCTTTAATCAATCGCTAACTGAGTTGCAGGGTAAATTCCCGGACGCAAACTTAGGCGCAGTGGTGGCGTTTGGTCATGACTTATGGCGTGATTTAAGTGGTGGCGTGGGTGCGACCGAGTTGAAAAACTTTGCTCCATTGGGCAAGGGTCTTGCTCCTGCAACGCAGCATGATGTGATGATCCATATTCTTTCTCTGCGCCATGACGTAAATTTCTCTGTGGCACAGGCGGCACTGGCGGCATTTGGCGACGCGCTGAAAATTGAAGAAGAAATCCACGGTTTCCGCTGGGTTGAAGAACGCGATCTGAGCGGCTTTATTGATGGCACCGAAAACCCGCAGGGCGAAGAGACTCGCCGTGAAGTGGCGGTCATTAATGATGGCATCGATGCAGGTGGTAGCTACGTGTTCGTGCAGCGTTGGGAGCATAATCTCAAGCAGCTAAACCGCATGAGCGTGAACGAGCAGGAGATGATCATTGGCCGTACAAAAGAAGCCAATGAAGAGATTGACGGTGACGAGCGCCCGGACACATCTCACCTGACTCGTGTTGATTTGAAAGAAAACGGCAAAGGCCTGAAGATTGTGCGCCAGAGTCTGCCATACGGTACTGCCAGCGGCCCGCACGGCCTGTACTTCATCGCTTATTGCGCGCGTTTGCATAACATCGAGCAGCAACTGCTGAGCATGTTTGGCGAAACCGACGGAAAGCGTGATGGGATGCTGCGTTTTACTAAGCCGGTGACGGGTGGATATTATTTCGCGCCGTCCTTAGACAAGCTTCTAAACCTGTAAGGGCTACCTTACTCGCCATTCTGGCACCGGGCAGTGCTCAAAATCCCCACGTACTTCATGTACGCTCCGTTTTTTGCGCGCTGGCCGTCGTCAGACTGCCTTCGCCGCTAACGCCCTACCTTTCTGAGCTTATACCCCTTTCTTATTGCAAATCACCAAACGATATATAAAACCGTTACAGCTTTGACACTCGTTATAAATACACTGGTCACAATTAAGCAGACCGTAATACCCAAAATATTTCAAGATGCAGGAAAGCGGCAAACGAGCGACAAATTCGTCGGGAACGAATTTGACCAGCCGGAGGCTGGCCTTCGGTGAGAGACAGGAGTCTCTCATTAATCCCGATGAGCTTACACAAGTAAGTGATTCGGGTGAACGAGAGCAGCCAACGCATCTGCAACTTGAAATATGATGGGTATATAACATTTATAAGGGTACCCAATGGCAATGACATCGGTTAAAAAAGTCTGGAGTGCTTTGGTTGTTTCTGCGTTGCTGGCAGGTTCAGCTCATGCCACGGAACTGCTGAACAGCTCTTATGATGTGTCTCGCGAGCTTTTTGCCGCGCTCAATCCTGCCTTCCAGAAGCAGTGGGCTGAGGAAAATAACGGCGACAAGCTGGTGATTAAACAATCTCATGCCGGGTCATCAAAACAGGCACTGGCAATTTTGCAGGGCTTAAAAGCAGACGTTGTAACTTATAACCAGGTTTCTGATGTGCAGATCCTGCATGACAAAGGCAACCTGATTCCCGCCGACTGGCAGACCCGTTTGCCAAACAACAGTTCGCCGTTCTATTCCACCATGGCGTTCCTGGTACGCAAGGGCAACCCTAAAAATATTCACGACTGGAGCGACCTGGTTCGCCCGGACGTAAAACTCATTTTCCCTAACCCAAAAACTTCCGGTAACGCCCGTTACACCTACTTAGGCGCATGGGGTGCGGCAAACAAAGCTGACGGTGGCGATAAAGCCAAAACCGAACAGTATATGACGCAGTTCCTGAAAAACGTCGAAGTGTTTGATACCGGTGGCCGTGGCGCAACCACGACATTTGTTGAGCGTAACCTGGGTGATGTGCTGATTAGCTTTGAGTCTGAAGTTAACAACATTAGCAAACAGTACGAGAAAGATGGCTACGAAGTGGTTGTGCCAAAGGTCAATATTTTGGCTGAATTCCCAGTCGCCTGGGTGGATAAAAACGTTAAAGCCAACGGCACTGAAAAAGCGGCGAAAGAGTATCTGAACTTCCTGTATAGCCCTGCGGCGCAAACCATCATTACTGACTATTACTACCGCGTGAATAACCCGGAAGTGATGGCGAAACTGAAAGACAAATTCCCGCAGACCGAACTGTTCCGCGTCGAAGACGAATTTGGCGGCTGGCCAGAAGCGATGAAAACCCACTTTGCCAGTGGCGGTGAGTTCGACAAGTTGCTCGGCAAGGGGCGTGAGTAATGTTTGCTGTTGCTTCTAAACGGGTGTTGCCGGGCTTTACCTTAAGCCTCGGCACCAGTTTGCTGTTTGTTTGCCTGATTTTGCTGCTGCCTTTAAGCGCGCTGGTAATGCAGCTTTCCGAGATGACGCTGGCTCAGTATTGGGAAGTGATCACCAACCCGCAGGTAGTGGCGGCATATAAAGTCACACTGCTGTCGGCGGGGGTTGCCTCAATCTTTAACGGCGCGTTTGGCATGTTGATGGCGTGGATTTTAACGCGTTATCAATTTCCCGGCCGCAGCCTGCTCGATGCTTTGATGGACTTGCCGTTTGCACTGCCAACCGCCGTTGCAGGTTTAACGCTGGCGGGGCTGTTTTCCGTTAACGGTTGGTACGGCGAGTGGTTGGCGCAGTTTGGCATCAAAGTGACTTACACCTGGCTGGGTATTGCCGTGGCAATGGCATTTACCAGCATTCCGTTTGTGGTACGTACCATCCAACCCGTGCTTGAAGAGCTCGGGCCAGAATACGAAGAGGCCGCAGAAACCCTGGGCGCAACGCGCTGGCAGAGTTTCCGCCGTGTGATTTTACCGGAGCTTTCACCAGCATTAATGGCGGGCGTGGCGCTCTCTTTCACCCGCAGCCTGGGTGAATTTGGCGCGGTCATATTTATCGCCGGGAACATCGCCTGGAAGACCGAAGTCACCTCACTGATGATTTTTGTACGTTTGCAGGAGTTTGATTACCCGGCAGCCAGTGCGATTGCCTCGGTGATCCTTGCTGCTTCACTGCTGCTGCTGTTTACCATTAACACGTTGCAAAGTCGCTTTGGTCGGCGCGTGGTAGGTCACTGATGACGGACGTAACTGAATTGAAAAGCTATCGCCGCACGGGATTTAACTGGGGCAAATGGACACTGATTGGCCTCGGCGTGCTGATTTCATTTTTGCTGCTGGTGGTACCGGTGGCCTCTATTTTCGCTCAGGCTTTCTCGAAAGGGCTGATGCCTGCGCTACAGAATATTGTCGACCCGGATATGCTGCACGCAATCTGGCTCACCGTAATGATTGCGCTGATTACCGTGCCGGTGAACCTGGTGTTCGGTATTTTGCTGGCGTGGCTGGTAACGCGTTTTGATTTCCCTGGACGCCAGTTGTTACTGACGCTGCTGGATATTCCCTTTGCGGTTTCGCCAGTGGTCGCCGGTTTAGTTTACCTGCTGTTTTACGGCTCCAACGGCCCGCTGGCGGGCTTTATGGATGCGCATAATATTCAGATTATGTTTGCCTGGCCGGGCATGGTTTTGGTGACGATTTTCGTGACGTGCCCGTTTGTGGTGCGCGAACTGGTGCCGGTGATGTTGAGCCAGGGCAGCCAGGAAGATGAAGCGGCTATTTTACTCGGCGCATCCGGTTGGCAGATGTTCCGCCGCGTCACATTACCTAATATCCGCTGGGCTCTGCTGTACGGCGTGGTGTTAACCAACGCCCGTGCGATTGGGGAGTTTGGTGCCGTGTCGGTGGTTTCCGGTTCTATTCGCGGTGAGACGTTCTCACTGCCGTTACAGATTGAATTGCTACAGCAGGACTACAACACCGTCGGTTCGTTTACCGCAGCGGCGTTATTGACCCTGATGGCAATCGTTACGTTGTTCTTAAAGAGTGCGGTGCAGTGGCGTTTGAATAGCCAGGAAAAACGCCTGCAACAGGAGGGGAATCATGAGCATTGATATTACCAATATTAAGAAATCTTTTGGTCGCACCCAGGTGCTAAATGATATCTCGCTGGATATCCCCTCAGGCCAAATGGTGGCGTTGTTGGGGCCGTCAGGCTCCGGTAAAACCACGCTACTGCGTATTATTGCGGGTCTTGAGCACCAGAACAGCGGGCGTATTAGTTTCCACGGCACCGATGTGAGCCGTATTCATGCCCGTGACCGTAAAGTGGGCTTCGTGTTCCAGCATTACGCGCTGTTCCGCCATATGACGGTGTTCGACAATATCGCCTTCGGCCTGACGGTTTTACCGCGCCGTGAGCGTCCATCGTCTGCGGCTATTAAACAGAAAGTGACTCGTTTGCTGGAGATGGTGCAGTTATCACATCTGGCAGATCGTTTCCCGGCACAGCTTTCTGGTGGGCAGAAGCAACGTGTCGCTCTGGCACGTGCGCTGGCGGTTGAGCCGCAAATCCTGCTGCTTGATGAGCCGTTTGGCGCGCTGGATGCACAGGTGCGTAAAGAACTGCGCCGCTGGTTGCGCCAGTTGCATGAAGAGCTGAAATTCACCAGCGTATTCGTGACCCACGATCAGGAAGAAGCGATGGAAGTTGCGGATAGGGTTGTCGTAATGAGCCAGGGGAATATCGAGCAGGTTGATACGCCAGAAGCGGTATGGCGCGAACCCGCGACTCGCTTTGTGCTGGAGTTCCTCGGCGAAGTGAACCGTATGAAAGGCACTATTCGCGGCAGCCAGTTCCATGTAGGTGCACACCGCTGGCCGCTGGGCTTCACTCCTGCATATCAGGGGGCTGTTGATTTATTCTTACGCCCATGGGAGGTAGATGTCAGTCGCCGTACGAATCTCGACTCTCCACTTCCGGTACAGGTGCTGGAAATCAGCCCACGCGGACATTATATGCAGTTGGTTGTGCAGCCGATCGGCTGGTATGACGAACCATTAACGGTTGTTCTACGTGAAAATCATGTCCCGGTACGTGGCGAACGTCTGTTCGTTGGTCTGCAACATGCGCGTTTGTATGAAGGCAACAACCGAATTCAGGGTGTAGACCTGGCTCAATCAGCCTGATAAGTTTACTGAACAACACGACACGCAAAGGCGGCCCACGTGGCCGCTTTTCTTATTTTTTGGACAGGCAAGTGAACACCTTAGAAAGCACGATTGGTAATACGCCTCTGGTTAAATTACAACGCACCGGCCTTGATAACGGCAGCGAAATTTGGGTGAAGCTTGAGGGGAATAATCCGGCAGGCTCGGTTAAAGATCGCGCGGCACTTTCTATGATTGTGCGCGCAGAAGCTCGCGGTGAAATCTCCCCAGGAGATACGCTCATTGAAGCGACTAGTGGCAATACCGGGATTGCACTGGCGATGATTGCAGCGCTTAAAGGCTATCGAATGAAGCTTTTAATGCCTGACAACATGAGTATGGAACGCAAAGCGGCGATGCAGGCTTATGGCGCTGAGTTAATCCTTGTGACCAAAGAACAGGGCATGGAAGGCGCACGCGAAATGGCCCGTTTGATGGATGAACGCGGTGAGGGGAAGGTTCTCGACCAGTTCAATAATCCGGATAACCCCTACGCGCACTACAGCACTACCGGGCCGGAGATCTGGAACCAGACGCAAGGGCGAATCACGCACTTCGTCTCAAGTATGGGAACTACCGGTACTGTAACCGGCGTCAGCCAATTCATGCGTGAGCAAGAAAAAGCAGTCAAAATTGTTGGGTTGCAGCCAGAAGATGGCAGCAGTATTCCAGGAATTCGTCGCTGGCCAGAAGAGTGGTTACCGAAGATCTTCAACCCGAGTTTGGTTGATGAAGTGATCGATATGTCTCAAGTAGACGCAGAGAGAACCATGCGCAAACTTGCGCGCGAAGAAGGCATTTTCTGTGGTGTGAGTTCGGGCGGTGCGGTTGCAGGCGCATTACGTGTTGCACAGGCAAATCCGGGCGCTGTTGTCGTAGCAATTATCTGCGACCGTGGCGATCGATATTTATCGACGGGCGTGTTTGGCGAAGAGAGTTATTCGCAAGGCTCTGGAATCTGATCCTGGAGTTTGCCAAAAAAAACGGCACCTCAGAGGGTAATGCTGATCGTTTAAGGATCAGTTGACCGATCCGGTGGCTCGTGTAAAAAGGGTTCATGCACAACATGGACCCTTTTTAAATGGAACTTTCACAAGCTCTCGGTATTATCAATCTCACTGCCCCC
>NZ_JAJSOU010000023.1:0-52694 GCF_021282405.1 Buttiauxella cochleicola | reverse complement strand
GGGGCAGTGAGATTGATAATACCGAGAGCTTGTGAAAGTTCCATTTAAAAAGGGTCCATGTTGTGCATGAACCCTTTTTACACGAGCCACCGGATCGGTCAACTGATCCTTAAACGATCAGCATTAGCCAATCGGCACCTTTTTTTTGGCTACTTCTGAGCAGCCTTTTCAGCTCTCTGGCGTCTGAGTTCTTTCGGATCGGCGATCAGAGGTCGATAAATTTCCACCCTGTCACCATCATTAACCGTATCGGTGAGTTTTACCGGATGGCTAAAAACTCCTACTTTGTTCTTTGCCAAATCGATATCCGTGCGCAGTTCGAGAATTCCCGACTCGGCAATTGCCTGCTCAACAGTGCTGCCTTGTGCCAGTCGCACCTTGAGCAAGTATTGCTTTTCCGGTAGCGCGTAAACGACTTCGACCTTAATTTCAGGCGACACTGTAGACCTCTTTGGCGCGAACGGTAAACGCCTGAACCATATTCCCCGCAAGTTCCTTGAAGATACGGCCAAACGCCAGCTCGATCAGTTTGTTAGTAAATTCAAAATCAAGCTGGAACTCGATACGGCATGCTTCAGCGCTCAGCGGCGTAAACTTCCACCCCCCCATCAATGACTTAAATGGACCATCGACAAGATGCATCAGAATGCTTTGATTGCTTGTAAGCGTATTGCGCGTAGTGAAGGTCTTGCTGATACCTGCCTTAGAAACATCTACCGCCGCCGTCATCTGATCATGCGACGCGTCAATCACCCGGCTGCCTGTGCAACCTGGTAAAAAATCTGGGTAAGATTTCACATCGTTCACTAATTGATACATCTGCTCCGCGCTGTAAGGCACTAGCGCAGTACGGGTAATCTGAGGCATAGCATTTCCTGAGAGTCACAAAACGGGCAAATAATAACATTTATCATCACGCAAAGAAAAACTCTTAGGCTAGAGCCGTGCTAAGATATGCCTTCATCCTCGCAGCGAAGCGGGGTGTATTTGAACTCCTGGATTACTTATACTGAGCAGCACTATGACAAAGAAAAAAGCATTCAAACCAGGTTCAGCCACCATTGCGCAAAACAAACGCGCCCGCCATGAATACTTTATCGAAGATGAGTTTGAAGCGGGCCTCGTGCTACAAGGCTGGGAAGTAAAATCGCTACGTGCAGGGAAAGCCAACATCGGTGACAGCTACGTCATTTTGGTCGATGGCGAAGCATTCCTGTTTGGCGCAAACTTTACCCCATTAAACGTGGCATCAAGCCATGTGGTCTGTGACCCTACGCGTACCCGTAAACTCCTGCTTAACCAACGTGAGCTGGATAATCTTTACGGCCGTATTAACCGAGATGGTTATACCGTTGTAGCGCTGTCGATGTACTGGAAAAACGCCTGGTGTAAAGTAAAAATCGGCGTCGCAAAAGGCAAAAAACAACACGACAAGCGTAATGACCTGAAAGACAAAGAATGGGCGGTGGATAAAGCGCGCATTATGAAACACGCTGGTCGATAATCACGTCTCTAACTCTCAGAAATCTTTACTGGTCCTTGCAGCACAGGGCCAGTACTGTTAACACTTGCTAATGCTTCATTAATAATTCATCTGAAATACATCTTCTACGAAAAAATTAGTTCCGGTAAGCAATCATTTTTTAAAAATAGATTTCTCGGTCTTATTAGAAATGTGCTACTCAGAAAAACCTCAGTATATTTTTCATATTTTCCCTTTCAGTTTTATATATAAATTATAAAAAAAACCGATTCCCAAGAACATCCTTTACTTCAACAAAAAAACAATTAATTACCCGCACACAAATAACCACACCAATACAATGGAAATGATATTATAGATAATGGGACATTAACAAATGGCCATTCACACCTTACAAACATAAATAAATAACTTTAAAATCAACCAAATAACCCACGAAATAACCTATTTTTAGTTATAACAAAAATTCATGGATCATTGACGACTCGTTAGAAAAAAACCTTATTAACCAACTCTAAAATATTTACCCAGGGTCCCTTAATTTGCGCTTTCATGTTTTCCTGTCTATATCTTCATTATCCCCGAATGGAAATGATACAAAAGTATGAATTTTACATTTAAATAAAGTGATAGCCCGGTAGAAAGCAACCACATATCAATAATGTTAGCCGTCAATATTCTGACGTACGGATTCGTTCGCCTTAAATTTTATAAATGCGTGAGATTGCTATAACAATTTGTCTCGGGGAAATCATTTGCAAGATTAAGCATTTCTAAAGTCTACCCCTGTTCACACCGAATGGAGTGATAACAATGCGTTCAATATCAATCATCTCAAAACTTACTGGCGTAACGAACAATGTTGAAGCCTCTGAAATTACGCTAACAGCTCCTTCTATTGTCGAACTTAAAGCCGAACGCTCTGATATTGCCAGCATCGCTCGAACTAACCAGGATATGGTTATCACTCTTCGTGACGGTGAAGTCATTACCGTTAAAAATTTCTATGCTTACGCCGATCAAGGTGGCAACCAACTGGTGCTTGAAGACAGCCATGGTGCCTTGTGGTGGGTACAGGATACAGATTCGGCTTTTCACTTCGAGCATATCAATAGTATTGATGATCTCATGGTTGCCACGGGTGCAGAAAACCATGGTGGTGCCGCTATTTGGCCGTGGGTTTTAGGTGGTGTAGCCATTGCTGGGGGTATTGCTCTGGCCGCAGGTGGTGGTGGTGGTGGCGGTGATTCGGATAACGACGGTGAAACAGGGGGACCGAATCCACCTCCACCGCCGTCGACTGATACCACGCCCCCTGCTGCACCAACAAATTTAAATGTTTCAGCAGACGGTAAAACGATCACCGGCAAAGCTGAACCCGGCAGCACGGTGACAATTACAGATCCCAGTGGTCAAATTATCGGAAAAGGCACCGCTGGCAGCGATGGCACTTTCACTATCCCGCTAAAAAACCCGCAGATCAGCGGTGAAGATCTGACGGCTCATGCTACCGATCCCTCTGGGAACACAGGCCCTGATGCCACGGTCATTGCACCTAATATTCCATTACCGGATGCACCTACACTCACCAATGTGGTGGATGACGTCGCACCAGTACTAAGCAACGTCCCGAAAACTCAATCTACTAACGATAATACCCCAACGCTTCAGGGCACTGGGAAGGCTTGGACTACCGTTCATATTTATGATGGCGACAAAGAAATTGGCACCGCAGTCGTTGATGCTAGCGGCAACTGGAGCTACACCCCAACCACCGCGCTATCTGATGGCTCTCACTCATTTAGTGTTACGGCAACCAATGCCAAGGGTGAAAGTACTCACTCGCCAAGTTACACGATAACTATCGATACCGTAGCACCCGAGTCTCCCGACGTTGATCAGCTACAAGATGATGTCGGTAGTATCAAAGGATCTATCGTTAGCGGTACATATACCGATGAAACAGCTCCAATAATCCACGGCACCGGCGAGGCAGGTGACAAAGTCACCATCTTTGATAACGGCGTTCAGATCGCTCAGATCACGGTTGACAGTGATGGAAAATGGAGCTTCACCCCAACTAAACCGCTCGCCGACGGCAATCACACCGTCACTCTGATTCAAACCGATCCTGCAGGTAACGTTAGTAAAACAACGACCAGTCCGACATTTATCGTCGACCACACCCCTCCTGATGCTGCCAAAATCACGAATGTGAGCGAGGATGGCACCAAAGTGACAGGAACTGCCGAGCCAGGAACAACAGTTACGATTACAGGTGCCAATAACGTTGTGCTTGGAACCTCAGTAGTGGGTGCCAATGGCAGCTTTACTATTACCCTCACCCCTGCTCAGACGCACGGTGAAACACTCACGGCAAACATTCATGATCGCGCTGGTAATGTCGGGCCAGATACCAACTTTGATGCATCTAACTCCCATTTTCCAACCGTGCCAGTACTGGTTACCGTTGCTGACGATGCAGGAACAATTACCGGCAACCTAACAAACGGCCAGGCTACAGACGATAAAACCCCGACGCTAAGCGGAACGGCTGAAGCTGGAACAAAAGTGACCATCTATGACAAAGGTGTAGCGATCGGAAGCACGACGGCTGACGGTACGGGGCACTGGGCATTCACCCCAGCTGCGTTGCCTGATGGCCAACACGTCTTTACTTTAACCGCAACCAACAGCAGTGGCACCAGCGGAACCTCGTCTGGTTTCACCGTTGCAATTGATACAGCAGCCCCCACAGCCCCAACAGATCTGGTTGTTTCAGACGACGGCTCGCATGTCACTGGTAGTGCCGAAGCAGGCAGTACTGTCACCATAACCGATAGTAATGGTGCTCCAATTGGCAGTGCTACAACCGGCGCTGATGGCAAATTTAATGTCACCATCACCCCACCGCAAGTCAACGGTGAAACACTGGAAGCGACGGCTACCGACCCTGCAGGCAACAGTAGTGGGCAAAGCTCCGTCACGGCACCCGATCACACTGCGCCGAGCATCCCGATTATTACCGAGCTATTGGATGACGTAGGCACAATTACGGGACCTATCGCCAATAATGGCGTGACCAATGATACCCGCCCAATGCTTACCGGTACGGGGGAATCGGGCGACACCATTACGATCTTCGACAAAGGAGTACAAATTGGCCAGGTTTCGGTTGGTAATGATGGCAAATGGAGTTTCATACCAGGTACGCCACTGACGGAGAGCGAGCATGTACTGACAGTGCAGCAAAGCGATGCTGCGGGCAATAAAAGCCCGCTCGTCACCGGCCCAACGTTTACGGTTGACCTCACACCACCAACAGCCGCGGTTATCGATAGCGTTAGCCAGAACGGAACAACGGTGACCGGGCATGCCGAATCGGGCAGCACAATCGCCATTTTTGACGCAAGTAATACGTTGCTGGGTACGGCACTAGTCGGCACCGACGGTACATTTACTGTCAATATCTCTCCTGCGCAGACACACGGTGAATCACTGAGCGCCCATATTCAGGACGCAGCAGGTAACGCCGGACCTGATACGCCTTTTACTGCCTCTAACTCTCAATTCCCAACTGTGCCTGAGTTGGACACCGTTACCGACGATGCCGGAACAATAGCCGGCACGCTAAGCAACGGGCAATCAACCGATGATAAAACCCCGACGCTAAGCGGGTTGGCGGAAATAGGAAGTACCGTAACAATCTATGACAACGGTATTTTATCTGGAACCGCGACGGTTGACGGAACTGGCCACTGGAATTACACACCACCAGCAATACTCGACGGCCAACACGTCTTTACTTTAACCGCGACAAATAGCAGCGGTACCAGTGGCGTATCCTCTGCGTTTACCGTTGTCGTTGATACCCTGGCGCCACTAGCGCCAAATGGTATGGATGTCTCGGCCGATGGCACTGTCGTCACCGGTAGCGCAGAAGCTGGCAGTACTGTCACCATAACTGACAGTAACGGTGACCCTATTGGTAGTGCTACAGCCGGCAATGATGGTAAATTTAGCGTTACCATCGATCCGCCACAGCTTAACGGGGAAACACTCGGCGCTACCGCAACTGACACTGCTGGAAATCAAAGCCCTAATGCCACGGTCGTTGCAGAAGATCACACCGCTCCACTCGCACCAACCAATTTATTGGTTTCAGCCGATGGCGAACATGTCACAGGTAATGCTGAACCTGGCAGCACGGTCACCGTCAAAGACAGTAAAGGCGTGGTATTGTGTACGGGCACGGCTGATGTCAACGGTGACTTTGACGTTACCCCGCTCATGCCTGCGCAACTCAACGGCCAACCGCTGCTGGTTACTGCAACTGATACCGCTCATAACACCAGCCCAAGTGCTACCGTCGTGGCACAAGACCACACTGCACCTGATGCCCCAACAAATTTACATGTAAATGAAGAAGGGACAGTCGTCACCGGGAGTGCCGAGCCAGGCAGCACCGTTAAGGTTACCAATGCTAACAACGTTGAATTGGGAAGTGGTACTGCGGGAGGCGATGGCACGTTTACCGTATCGATTACCCCACCACAAACCAATGGCGAAATACTCGGCGTTTCAGCAACAGATAACGCGGGCAACCTCGGACCTAAAGCACCTATTGATGCCCCGGACACAACAGCACCATTAGTACCGGTTATCACACACGTTATTGATGATTTTGCCAATCACACGGGTGATCTCACCAGCGGCCAAACAACCAATGACAGCAAACCAGAACTTCAGGGCACAGCCGAAGAAGGCACGACCGTGAAGATCTATGACAACGGCTTATTGTGGGGTAGCACAACCGCAGGTGCCGGGGGCGTGTGGAGTTTTATCCCCACAACTGTACTTTCCCAGGGTTCACACAACCTGACAGTTACTGCAACTGATGCTGGAAATAACACAAGTCCTGCAGCCTCGTTCAACGTGGTTGTCGACACTATCGCGCCGCAGGCACCAACTATTACATTGGTCAACGATGATGCAGGAACAATTACCGGCCCGGTCCTGAATAATGGTTCGACAAACGATCAAACTCCGACGATCACTGGTACCGGTGAACCCGGTTCAATCCTCACTCTTTTAGATGGCACACAACCGCTCATCACGCTGACTGTCGATTCGTCAGGAACATGGAGTTACACCCCAACATTGTTACCTGTTGGTAGCCATACATTTACCGTCGTTGCTGAAGATGCTGCAGGTAATGTCACGAGCCCTTCAGCCGGGTTTACCATTAACGTGGACATTACCCCACCCGCTACCCCTGTCATTAATTCAGTTCAGGATAATATTGGCACGGTCAAAGGGGAGCTGGCCCAAGATAACGCAACCGATGACACCCGCCCACAAGTGAGCGGCACCGGGGATGTGGGTTCGACTATCACTCTGTACGATGGCACGACTCCTGTCGGCAGCGTGACGATAGGAACCGATGGGAAATGGAGCATCACTCCGACGCAGCCATTGAGCGAAGGGCCACATACGCTTAATGCTATCGCCACCGATGCTGCAGGCAATGCAAGTCCTGCCGCCTCTTATAACCTGACTGTGGATACAACTGCGCCTGGCGCGCCATTAATTATCAGCGCTCAAGGTGAAGTTGCTAATCAGTCAGCGCCACTGGTCAACGGGGGCAGCACGCAAAACGGAACCCCGACGCTCACCGGTAGTGGCGAACCAGGGGCAACAATCAATATTTATGATAACGGTGGTACCACGCCGATTGGTACGGTGACTGTTCCTGCTGGCGGCACATGGACATTTACACCTTCACCAGCGTTGAGCGAAACCTCACATAGCCTGACCGCCGTTGCGACCGATCCTGCGGGCAACGTCGGTCTGCCTTCAGCTGGCTTCACACTGACAGTTGACTCAACAGTGCCAGCCACTCCGGGCATCCCGGTGGTCACTGACGACCAGGCCCCCGTTCTGGGCAATATCAGTAATGGTGGCAGCACCAACGACACCACACCAACCATCTCAGGAACAGGGAGTGTGGGCGATACCATCACCATTCGCGATAATGGCTCAGACATTGGCACGACGACTGTCAGGGCGGATGGTTCCTGGAGCTTTACGCCGCAAACGCCTATCTCCGGGCAAAACCATTCAATTAGCGTTATCGAATCTGATGCTGCGGGTAACAAAAGCCTGCCGTCTGGCTCGGTTGCTTTCACCCTGGATACCACCGCATCCGCCGCCCCAACCATTGACTCTGCTGACGATAACGTCGGCCCAGTCCAGGCTTCGCTGTCAACCGGAGGAGTGACAGACGACAACACGCCGACATTCCATGGCACTGGTGTAGATGGCGATACCATTACGTTGTATAGCGGCAGCACAGTTATCGGGACCACAACGGTATCTGGCGGAACATGGACGATTACAACAACAACGCTTCAGGACGGTCAGCAGAAAATTACTGCAACGGCAACCGATGCTGCAGGTAACATCAGCCTTTCTTCCGCAGACTTTACGTTGACGGTCTACACCACGCCGCTCACCGCCCCGGTTGTGATAGAAGTTGTTGATAATGTCGGTACGATTCAAACGCCATTGGTGAATGGCAGCTATACCGACGATACGACTCCGACATTCAAAGGTACAGGCACTGCTGGCAGTACCGTTTCTATTTACGACAACGGTGGAACCACGGCAATTGGCACCGCAATTGTGGGTACAGACGGCACCTGGACCATCACGCCAACGACAGCACTCCCGACAGGCGTAAGCGATCATACGTTTACCTTTAGTGCTACCGATGCTGTCGGGAATACGGTGGCATCAACGAACCCCATTCTTTTACACATTGATACTGTTGCGCCATTGGCTCCAACTGTTTTAGTCCCTGATGGCACAGTTGTCAGCGGTACTGCCGAAGCTGGCAGTACTGTCATCATCAGGAACAGTACAACGGAACTGGGCCGTGGCATCGCTGATGCCGATGGAAAATGGGCTATCACTCTGTCGCCCGCCCAGTTACCAGGCACCGCGCTGGTCGCTATAGCGCAGGATGTTGCAGGAAACCAAAGCCCATCAGCAAACTTTAATGCAACTCTCTCACTCACCCTTCAACCACCAACCATTGACCATGTTGTGGATGACGTAGGTACCGTTAGCGGAGATATCGCCAACGGAAAAACAACCGATGACACCACGCCGACACTGAGTGGCTCAAACGCTGCATCTCTCGCAACTGTTCATATCTTTGTTGATGGAACAGAAGTTGCCACCGTGATCGCCGATCCTTTAGGCGCATGGAGCTACCAGATCCCAGCAGCGCTGGCCCAAGGCTCGCATACCTTTGCCGTCAGCCAGACCTTTGGGGCTCAAACCAGCAACCTGTCGCCTGCCTTTACCGTCATCGTAGATACAGCCGCACCGACGATTCCGGTTATCACTACCGTCACCGACGATGTAGCCCCAATTACTGGAACCGTTAACAGCGGCCAGGCCACCAACGATCCTCGCCCAACGATCACAGGCACCGGTGAGGTTGGTTCAACTATCACGATCCTTGATAATGGCACGTCGATCGGCACCGCCGTAGTTGGCAGTGGGGGGACATGGACCTTCACGCCGACAACCGATTTGGGCCAGGGCTTGCATCCGATAACCGTCACTTCAACTGATGCGGCCGGTAATGCCAGTGCACCTTCTGCTGGTTTCTCGGTAAACGTTGATACGCTCACAACAGCGCCTGTGATCAGCAGTGTCACTGACAACGTAGGAACACCTGCGCCAGTCATTTCTGGCGTACCGACCAATGACAACACGCCAACCTTTACCGGAACAGCCGAGCCGAATTCCACTATCACCATTAGTGAAAACGGTAAGGTTATCGGTACTGCCCTGGTTGATAGCACAGGTAACTGGAACTTCACCCCGAACCCAGCGCTAACTGATGGCAGCCACCCGCTCACGCTCACCACCACCGACGCAGCGGGCAACGTCAGCCCGGCAACCACCTATAATGCCGTCATTGATACGGCAGCTCCGGTGGTGCCTGCCATTACTTTGGTTGTAGATGATCAGACTCAAGTAGGTGTCGACAACCCTCTGACCAACGGTCAACTCACCAAAGATACACAGCCTGCCATCAGCGGCACCAGTGAAGCGAACGCGATAATCACGATCAAAGATGGCACTACCGTCCTCGGCACGACCACCGCAAGTCCAACCGGTGACTGGTCATTCACACCAGACAGTGGGCACGCACTCGGCCAGGGCAGCCATAACCTGACCGTCACCGCCACTGACGCGGCAGGAAATATCAGTAACCCATCTTCGGTCTTCACGGTCGTTGTAGATTCCGTAGCCCCAACCGCACCATTAATTGTTGCGGTTACCGACAACACCGCGCCAAATATTGGGCCGATCACCAGTGGCCAGCCGACCAACGAGACGCGCCCTGCTATCACCGGTTCGGGAGAAGTCGGTGCCACCATCAAAATTTACGATGGCAGTAACCCTACTCCGCTTGGCACTGCAACTGTTGGCTCTGGCGGCACCTGGAGCTTTACCCCACCAACAGCGTTAAGTAGCGGCTCACATAATCTGACCGTTACCGCCACCGATCCGGCAGGTAACGTCAGCGCGCCATCTGCCATCTTTAACGTAGTGGTTGATTTGGCCGCACCGGGTACTCCTGCTATTACCAATATTGCAGACGATGTGGGTACTGAAAAAGGTGATTTAACCAACGACCAATCCACTGATGACACCCTGCCACTGATCAGCGGAACAGCGGAAGCGGGTACCACTATTACCATTTACGACAACGGCAGCATAATCGGCACTGTTAACGCCAGCGCCACAGACGGCACATGGAACTTTACGCCACCAGTGGGTTCACCACTGACTAACGGCAACCACGCATTTACCGTGACCGCAACAGATAGCGCGGGCAACGTCAGCTCACTGTCTAATACTTTCAATATCGTCGTCGATACGGCTGCACCAACGGCACCGATTGTTATTCAGGCGTTTGATGATGTCGGCCCGGTCACCGGCGCACTGGTCAATGGGCAGTCGACCAACGACAACACGCCGTTGCTGAGCGGGACGGCAGAAGCCAACTCGATAGTGAGTATTTCCGACAATGGCGTGTTTCTCGCCACAGTTACTGCCAGCCCGACGGGCACCTGGAGCTATACACCACCAGCCCGGCTCGATGGAGAACATGTCTTTACGGCAACATCCACTGATGCAGCGGGTAACATCGGGGCAGTCTCTGGCAGCTTTACGCTGACTATCGATACCAGCACACCGGTAACGCCTGCGTTGTCAACCGTGTATGACGATGTGGCAGGCGGCGTGTTTAACGCCAACCTCACGAACGGACAAGTCACTAACGATGCGCGCCCAACGATCAGCGGCACGGGTGAAGTGGGCACAACCATTACCATCCTCGATGGTGGCACACCGATTGGCACTGTAACGGTTCCTGCTGGCGGTAACTGGACGTTTACGCCGACCACACCGCTTGCCGCGGGCTTACATACGTTCACCATCACCGCCACGGACGCTGCAGGTAACGTCAGTACCGCATCAGCAGGGTTTGCGATAACGGTCGATACCACCCCGCCAACGACACCAGTTATCACTTCGATTGTTGATGATGTAGCAGCAGGGGTATTTAACAACCCTCTCGCCAACAACCAGGCAACCAATGACAGTCGGCCAACACTTAACGGTACGGCTGAAGCCGGATCGACCGTCGCTATTTATGACAAAGGTGTATTTGTTACCAACGTCACCGCCAGCGGCACCGGCGCGTGGGCTTATACCCCAACGCAGCCACTGTCCGAAGGAAGCCACTCATTTACCGTTACCGCAACTGACCTTGCGGGCAACACCAGCGCCCTTTCGCAGTCGTCATCGATTGTGGTTGATACCACAGCGCCGGGTGCACCAACTGGATTAGCCGTTAACGCGACAGGCACCACCGTAACAGGGACTGCTGAAGCGGGTAGCACGGTGACCATTACCACCAGCGGCGGAATCGTCCTCGGAACAGCAACAGCTGACGGTACGGGTAGCTTCAGCGTGGCAATTACGCCTGCGCAAACCAACTCACAGGCCCTGCTTGCATTCGCTCAGGATGTCGCAGGTAACGTTGGTACTTCTGCAGGATTTACTGCGCCAAATACCGCATTACCGGGTGTGCCTGTCATTACAAGTGTGATGGATGACTTCGCCCCTGTGACCGGAACCGTGGCTAACGGGCAAAGTACCAACGATGCCACGCCGACGCTCAACGGCACGGCGGATGTCGGTGCAACCGTAAACATCTATAACAATGGCGTATTGATGGGCAGCACCGTTGCGACGAACGGGACCTGGAGCTATATCCCATCTGCACTGACCGAAGGTTCACACAACTTCACGGCCACCGCGACCAACGTTAACGGCACCGGTAGCCCGTCCGCCCAGGTCACCGTCATAGTTGACACCATCGCACCGCTGGCACCAACCGCGACCGTCAGTGTCGATGGCAATACGATAAGCGGCACCGCCGAACCCAACAGCACCGTCACTGTCACTCTGGCAGACGGCGTCACCACCATCACGGCGACCACCAACGGCAGCGGTGCCTGGACGGCTCCGCTCACCACGCGCCAGATTGACGGTGAAATTCTTTCCATCAAAGCCACGGATGCAGCAGGCAACGTATCGCCGGTCATTACGGCGACCGCGCCGGATCTGCCACTGGCCGCCAATGACAACGTTATCGATTTGGCACTGAGCAGCACTGCGACTGTCTCGCCACCGGTCCATTACAACGACTATGGCGTTCTGTTAGTCGGTGCGCTGGGCAACTCAGTACAGGTGCTCGGCAGTGACACGGCGCAGGTCCAGTTTAACGTTGGCGCAGGAACCGGGAATATCACGATTGAAGCTGCCGCAACCGGCATAGTGCTGACGCTGCTCAACTCGCTGGAAGTGGCCGTTCAACGGTTCGATTCCGGCACCGGTACATGGACCACTATTTACGACTCATCGCAGGCACAATTTGCCAACCTGTTAACCATTGGGGCCAGCGGCATTACGTTCAAAATCGATAACCTGCCTGAAGGCACTTATCGCGTGCTGAGTTACAACACTAATCTGCTGGCGACCGGTTCACTAACCAGTCTCGACGTCGCCGTTGAGCAAGTTGGCCCGGGTGTTGTGACGGGTGAAACATCGCATCAGGGGAATGTCATAACCGATATAGACCCGAGCGGTGGGCAGGATACCGCCCCGGCAGGCACGGTTGTCACATCGGTCACTAACGCACAGGGGCAAGTATTGGCTGTTGGTGCGAGTGGTGCTGATATCAATGGGTTGTACGGTACTCTGCATATCAACCAGAACGGCAGTTACACCTACACGTTGAATAACACCACGGCGGCAGTACTCGGGCACACCGAAAACTTCAACTACACCATCACCCAAAACGGTATCAGCGACACCGCTCAGTTGGTGGTCACACTCGGTAATGGCGCGCCAGCCAGCAGCGTAACGGCAACGGATAACACCGCGGCACTGACCTACAGCACCGATGTGGAAGCGGTAAACCACGGCGCATCGCAGCAAAGTGGCTTCTCGGTGGTTTCTGTTGGGCTGGGGAATGTGCTGAACGCGGACGTGCTGGCCAATATGGCTAACCCGATTATCTTTGATGTCGATGATGGCTCCACGCGCACCATGACGTTACAGGCCAGTGTTGGCGGGGTGGCCTTACTGTCTACCTTCGATTTGTATATCTACAAATTCAACGACGTCACCCAGCAGTTTGAACAGTACCAGGTACAAAAAACCTGGCTTACTGCCCCGCTGCTGGGCGGTACATCGGGGCAATTAACGTTAACGCTACCGGGCGGTGAATATCTGTTCCTGCTCAATAACGCCAGTGGCGTGTCGGTGCTGACGGGCTATACGCTGAATATCCTGCAAGATCATACGTATGCTGTGGAAAGCCTAAGCGCCACGACGAACGGTAACGTCATGCAGGATGATATTTCCCCCGTGGGTAGCCATATCACCCAGGTGAACGGCGTTTCCATTGCCGCAACAGGAACGACAACAATCAATGGCGAATATGGAGTACTGACCATTGATGCCAACGGCAACTACACCTACAAACTGAATGCGGGTGTCGGCGCTGACAGCATCAAAACACCGGACAGTTTTGTCTACACGGTCACCGCACCAAATGGCGACACCGACACCGCATCGCTGAACGTCACGGCGACGCCGACGCCGGTTAATGCGATTGACGATATCAGCACGGCGATGCTCATCAACACCGCACAAACCACCGCCAGCTACTCCGATACCACGGTGGGTTCAGCGTCGTGGCAGGCAAAACTGCTGGCTTCATCATCCGGTAGTGGCTCAGGGACTTTCGTCGTCGGCACCAACGATGTTCTGCACAACCCCGCTTTGCACTTTACCGTGCAATCGGTGTTGTCACTGGGCGGTTTAAATGTTGACTGGAATATCACCAACAGCGCAGGAACCGTGATAAGAAGCGGCACATTCAGTGGCGGTCTGTTATTAGGCGGCGTGGCAGACATTAACCTGGCCGGGCTGGATCTGCAGGCTGGCACCTATACGCTGAACTACACCGGGAGTATGGGGGCACTGGCGGCAGGCCAGGTCACCATAACCCCAACCGTCACCGGTACCACCATTGATCTGGATAATTATCTAACGCAGGGCGTCAGTACCGTCCACGGCAATTTGTACGATGGCACAGACTCTTCCGGTGCGATTGACCAGTTGGGTACCGTTCACACGTTGCTCAGTATTACTGGCTTCAACGGCACGACCACTACGCTTAACCCACTGACCAACAGCAGCGCCACCGCCACGATTCAGGGGCATTACGGCACGCTGCAAATCGGCATCGACGGAGCGTATACCTACACGCTTAACAACGGGATTAACCCGGCGTCGATAACGACCAAAGAAACGTTCACCTACACCCTGAATGACCAGAACGGCCATTCCGACAGCGCCACGTTAACCATCAACATGAACCCGCAGTTTGTCAGCACCGCGCAAAGCGATGTGATAACCGGCTCGGCCTATGGCGACACGCTGGTTTATCACCTGCTAAACAGCGCAAATTCGACGGGTGGCAATGGTGCTGATACCTGGAAGGACTTCCATATGGCGGATGGCGACAAAATCAATATCCACGACCTGCTTACCGGCTGGAACCCGGCAACATCCAACATCGCTAACTATCTGAGCGTCAATTACAACGGTACCAGCACGGTTATCTCTATCGACCGCGACGGTACAGGTGCAACGCACAGCCCAACCCAACTGGTCACACTGGAGAGCACACACGTCACGCTCGATGAGCTGGTGCAGCAGAACCACATTATTACCTGATAGCCAGGAATAACCCGGGCGCAAAGACGCCCGGGAAAATGGTGGATTAATGTTCGTGGCATACCAAAAAAACAATAGCTATACCCAAAATAATTCGAGTTGTAGGCAGGCGGCAAGCGCGTGAGTCCCCAGGAGCATAGATAACTATATGACTGGGGCGAAGGCGAGCAGCCAACGCACCAACAACTTGAAGTATGAAGGGTATACATTTAATAGGGATAAATTATGGGAAGATTACAGCCTGTCGCTCTATGGCTGGCATGCAGCCTGTGTGTAGCCCAGACGTATGCCGATGATACTCAACAATTCATTACGCCTGAGGGACTTGCTCAACAGCATGAACTCCCCTCTCTTGACGGCTCTTCTTCTCTGCCGCTAAACGCCCCTGCGCCCGGCACACTCACCCTCAACGATGCGGTTAATCGCGCGGTGAACTGGCACCCGAGCATTCATGAAGCCATCGGCAAACTCGCCGGGCAGTCGGAACAAGTCAACGTCGCAAAATCAAAATACTATCCGCAGGTTACGGCGGGCATGAACAATGGCTACAGCAACGGCTACACCGATAGCGGATTTAGCCCGTCGCTGGTGCTGTCAGTTTCGCAGATGCTCTATGACTTCGGCAAAGTCTCAAGCCAGGTGCGCGCTGAAAGCGCAGGTGTTGCACAGGAACAGGCGAACGTGCTGGTGAGCATTGATAACGTCGGCCACGACACCTCCGTCGCCATGGTTCAGGTGCAGATGTGGCAGCAAATGGTCGATATTGCCAAAGACCAGTTAGATGCCTTGAGCGCGATAGGCCATTTAACCCAGCAGCGTAACGATGAAGGTGCCACGTCAATGTCAGACGTGGTGCAAACCAATGCCCGTATTGAGTCTGCACGTTCACAATTGATTCAATATCAGGCCAATCTCGACAGCTCCCAGGCCACATTAATGAGCTGGCTGGGATGGAATAGCCTCAACGGTATCAGCAACGAATTCCCCGATAAGCTCGGCAAAAGCTGCGATGTTGCCAAACCGGACGACCGCTTAGTGCCTGCCGTTCTGGCGTCCTGGGCACAGGCAAGTGTTGCGCAGGCGAATCTCGATTACGCCAACGCGCAAATGACACCGACGATTTCTCTCGAACCGCAGGTTCAGCACTATCTGAATGATAAATACGCCAGCCACGAAGTGTTGGATCGCACCCAATACTCGGCGTTTATCAAAGTCGAAATGCCGCTTTACCAGGGCGGTGGACTCACGGCACGGCGCAACGCCGCAAGCCATGCGGTTGAAGCGGCTCAATCCGGCGTTCAGCGCACACGCCTTGATATTCGCCAGAAACTCATGGAATCGCGTAGCCAGGCTCTTGGCCTGATGGGGGCAATTCAGGTTTTACAACGCCAGGAAGAGTTAAGCGCGCAAACGCGCGAGTTGTACCAACAACAATATCTCGGTTTAGGTTCGCGCCCACTGCTAGATGTGCTCAACGCCGAACAGGAGGTCTTCCAGGCGCGTTTCGCACAGCAGCAGACACTCAGTCAACTTCATCAATTGCAGCTCAACTGCCTGTATAACAGCGGCCGGTTGCGCAATGCATTTGGTCTGGAACATCGCACCATCCAGTCACTGGAGATCCAGCCATGAGCCAAATTCCCCCTCCTGTTGATGAGTCACTTACCGAACAAGCACTGAGCAACTGGGCGCACGCTATCAGCCATGTTGCTGCACACTATCGCGTGGTATGTTCGCCAGGCACTATTCAGGCTAACGCGCCGTGGTTTAAAGATAAGGGCCTGCTTTCGGCCCTGACACAATTATCACGCCAGGCGGGGCTCTCTTTTCATCTATTAAGCGCCCCTGAACTCGCTATCGCGCAATGGCGACTGCCCGTTATCGTGGACTTAAAAAATGGGCAACTGGCGGTTATTGAACATTTTGATGGCGAAGATACCGTTGATATTTGCGTGATCGATAACGACCGCCAGACCAACCGGGTGGCACTCAGTGAACTCCTGCCGCAAATCCGCTTTGTTGCCGCCCTGCGCCCACTCTCGGCATTAAAAGATAGCCGTGTAGATGCGTATATTTCGCGCTTTAGTCCGGACTGGCTAAAACAATTGGTGATGCAAGATTGGCGGCCCTACGGCCCGGTGATGTTCGCGGCGTTCCTCGTCAACGTGTTGTCACTTTCGGGCATTATTTTTTCAATGCAGGTCTACGACCGGGTGATCCCCGCGCAATCTTATCCGACCCTTTATGTGCTCGCCTCCGGTGTGATGCTGGCGGTGGTATTTGGTTTTTTACTGCGCGTGGCTCGTGGCCATATTATGGATGTACTCGGCAAACGTGCAGATATGCGCGTTTCTGACCGCGTTTTCAGCCATGCGCTGCGCCTGCGTAACAGCGCGGTTCCCCGATCCACCGGCAGCTTTATTTCTCAGCTTCGCGAGCTAGAACAGATCCGCGAAATGATTACATCGTCGACGATCTCGACGATCGTCGACTTGCCGTTCTTTTTCATGTTTATCATCGTTCTTGCGATCATCGCGCCACAACTGGCGTGGATAGCCCCCGTCGCTGCTGTTCTGATGGTGCTACCAGGCATTCTGCTGCAAAAAAAATTGGCCATGCTTGCCAACCAGTCGGCACATGAATCCACCTTACGCAATGCGGTATTGGTAGAGAGCGTGCAAGGGCTGGAAGATATAAAACTAATGCAGGCGGAAAACCGCTTTTTGCAGCAGTGGAACAGCTACATCCGCATTACGGCGGAATCCGGTCTGCGCACTCGCCAACTCTCACAAGGTTTGATTAGCTGGGGAATAACCATTCAAAGCCTGGTGTATGCGGCGGTGATTCTGTTTGGCGCACCGCTGGTCATTGAAGGCGATATGACAACCGGTGCAATGGTTGCCGCCTCTATGCTCGCGTCACGCATGATCGCGCCTATGGCAAACCTGTGCGGCGTGCTGGCTCGCTGGCAACAAGTCAAAGCCGCGAAACAAGGGCTGGACAGTATTATGCAGTTGCCTGTGGAAACTCAGCGCGACGAAAGCCTCGTTCACCAGGATATCTTTCACGGCCATTACCTGTTTGAAAACGCGCAGTTTCGCTACCACAGCGACGACCAACGCATTCCTCTACGCATCACTCGTTTAGAGATTCAGCCAGGGGAAAGAGTGGCAGTATTGGGCCGTAACGGCGCGGGTAAATCCACGCTCTTGCAGGCTTTAGCTGGCGGTGTCGATTTAGTCAGTGGAGACGTGCGCCTCGACAATCTGAGCATGACGCAAATTGATATGGCTGATTTGCGGCGCAATATCGGTTTCCTGAGCCAGAACGCTCGGCTATTTTACGGCACGCTACGTGAAAACCTTATCCTCGGCGCACCTCATGCCAGCGATGAAGCCATCTTCGAGGTGCTTGAAATTAGCGGCGCAGGCAACTTTGTTAAGCACCTGCCAAAAGGGCTCGACCACGCCATTATGGAAGGCGGCACCGGGCTGTCGGGCGGCCAGCGTCAGTCAATCCTGTTGGCCCGCATGTTATTACGCTCACCCAATATTGTGTTGCTCGATGAGCCCACAGCTTCCCTTGACGACCATACCGAACGCGAATTTATTCAGCGCCTTGGACAATGGCTCGGTAATCGCACTTTGATAGTCGCCACACACCGGGTGCCGATGCTGGAGCTGGTAGAACGTGTACTGGTTCTGAAGGAAGGACAACTGGTGATGGATGCACCAAAGGCGCAGGCACTGAGTAACAGTCGCGCCACCGCGCAAGCAAACGGACGGGAGTGGAAAAATGAAAACCAGTCAGCGTGATGTCGCCATCGACGACCCCGATATTCAGCGGGAAAGTGAGTTTTCCGGTGCAAGCCGCATTATCACCCTCAGCGTTTTACTGTTTATATTGCTCGGCGTCTGGGCATGGTTTGGCACCCTTGATGAGGTTTCGACCGGTACAGGGAAAGTCGTCCCCAGTTCACGCGAACAAATACTCCAGTCGCTCGACGGCGGTATTGTCACCGAAGTGTTAGTGCATGAAGGCGACAAAGTTCAGGCTGGGCAAATTGTTGCCCGGCTTGACCCCACCCGTTCAGAGTCTAATGTTGGCGAAAGTGCCGCACGTTATCGCGCATCGCTTGCCTCCAGCGTGCGACTTAATGCGGAAGTGAGCGATCTCCCGCTGGTCTTCCCTGATTCTCTCAAAGCCTGGCCGGACCTCACCGCTTCAGAAATGCGTCTGTATAAAAGCCGCCGCGCGCAACTCAATGACTCTACAGCGGATATACAAGATGCGCTGGTGTCGGTTAACAAAGAGCTGGCGATAACTCAGCGCCTGGCAAAAAGCGGCGCCGCCAGTAATGTAGAAGTGCTGCGCCTCCAGCGGCAAAAAAGTGACCTGCAACTGAAAATCACCGACCTGCGCTCACAATATTATGTGCAAGCGCGCGAGGCGCTTTCCAAAGCAAATGCCGAAGTCGACATGCTTTCTGCCATTATCAAAGGCCGGGAAGATTCGGTTAGCCGTATGACCGTGCGCTCGCCAATGCGCGGTATCGTAAAAAATATCCAGGTGACAACCATTGGCGGCGTAATCCCCCCCAACGGGGAAATGATGGAAATCGTCCCGATTGATGACCATCTACTGATTGAGGCTCGTCTCTCCCCGCGCGACATTGCTTTTATTCATCCCGGCCAACGCGCGCTGGTAAAAGTCACCGCCTACGATTACGCCATTTACGGCGGCTTAGAAGGCGAGGTGGAAACTATCTCCCCGGATACCATTCAGGACAAAGTTAAGCCTGAAATCGTCTACTATCGGGTATTTATACGCACCCAACAGGACTACCTGGTGAACAAAGCCGGACACCATTTTTCAATTTCGCCAGGTATGGTCGCCACCGTCGACATCAAAACAGGGCAAAAAACCATCGTCGATTACCTGATTAAACCCTTTAACCGCGCCCGGGAAGCGCTGCGCGAGCGTTAAGAGGGATGAGGGGTAGTCAGTGAAGCTACAACTCTGTTATACTTACAAAACACTTGTGGGGCTGATTCTGGATTCGACGGGATTCGCGAAACCCAAGGTGCATGCCGAGGGGCGGTTTGCCTCGTAAAAAGCCGCAAAAAAATAGTCGCAAACGACGAAAACTACGCACTAGCAGCTTAATACCCTGCTTAGAGCCTTCTCTCCCTAGCTTCCGCTCTTAAGACGGGGATCAAGAGAAGTCAAACCCAAAAGAGATCGTGTGTAAACCTTGCCTGGGGTTGAAGCACTAAAACTAATCAGGATAGTTTGGTAATGGCGTGTCTACCCGCAGTTGCCCGGCGAATGTAAAGATAGACTAAGCATGTAGTACCGACGGCGTAGTAATTTCGGACGGGGGTTCAACTCCCCCCAGCTCCACCAAAATTCTTTGTTGATGGTCACCAGAGCCTGATATGAAGTCCTGAAAGCCCGCACGGCGTAAGCCCTGCGGGCTTTTTTGTGCCTGTGATTTGTCCGTAACTATTCGAGAAGATCCGCCTGAATACAGTGATAATTGGTATACGTTTAGGTACACAGCCATGCTGTAGGCCTAAAAACGTGTACCAATTCACGAAGGAGCGGCCATATGGCACGGACAACGCGCCCCCTCACTAACACCGAAGTTCTACGAGCCAAAGCAGGCGATAAAGAACTTACGCTTCATGACGGCGAGGGTTTATTCCTCATAGTTAAGACGACTGGTAAAAAGCTATGGCGCTTTCGGTATCAACGACCGACCACCAAAAAAAGAACGATGGTTAGTTTAGGTTCTTTCCCTGCCCTTTCGCTTGCGGATGCCCGAGCATTACGAGCTGACTATCTTTCATTGTTAGCCAAAGGCATCGACCCGCAGGTTCAAGCTGAGGTCACAGAAGAACAGCAGCAAATTGCCCTCGACAGTATTTTCTCAACCGTGGCCGCTAACTGGTTCCAGCTCAAAAGCAAAAGCGTTACAGCAGATTACGCGAAGGATATTTGGCGTTCTCTTGATAAAGACGTATTCCCAGCCATTGGGGAGATCCGCGTTCAGGAAATCAAAGCCAGGACACTAGTAGAGGCTCTTGAACCCATCAAAGCGCGTGGAGCGCTGGAGACAGTTCGCCGTCTGGTACAACGCATAAACGAAATTATGATTTATGCAGTTAACACCGGTTTGATTGATTCAAACCCGGCATCCGGTGTTGGTATGGCTTTTGAGAGACCTAAAAAGCAAAACATGCCAACCTTGAGACCGGAAGAACTGCCAAAGCTGATGCGCTCACTCATCATGTCGAATCTGTCTTTCTCAACACGTTGTTTAATTGAATGGCAGCTCCTAACACTTGTCCGCCCTTCAGAGGCTTCAGGTGCTCGATGGGAAGAAATCGATCTCAATACAAAACTTTGGACAATTCCAGCAGAACGGATGAAGGGCAAACGTGAGCACATTGTTCCTCTATCCCCCCAAGCATTAGATATACTTGAAGTTATGAAACCTATAAGCGTTCACCGGGAGCATGTTTTTCCAAGTAGAAATGATCCAAAGCAAGCAATGAACAGCCAGACGGCAAATGCGGCATTAAAACGTATCGGGTATGGTGGGAAACTTGTTGCCCATGGATTGCGATCGATTGCTAGCACTGCGTTGAATGAAGCTAATTTTAATCCTGATGTTATTGAGGCAGCGCTGGCACATAGCGATAAAAATGAGGTCAGGAGAGCTTATAATCGAAGTACTTATCTCCTACAGCGTTGTAAATTGATGCATTGGTGGGGTAAATATGTACGACAATTAAATGGTAATGACTTTGCCATCGATGTTACATAACTAAGCTGATATAATAGCTTGAGATATAGTTTAACCAAAGAGAATTATTTTGAAAATCAAGGCAGTAGATCTATTTTGTGGTGCAGGCGGCCTAACACATGGACTAAAAAAAGCAGGCATTGAAGTTTCTGCGGGTTATGACATAGAAGAAACATGCCGCTTTGCCTTTGAGTATAATAATGGCTCTCAGTTCATCAACAAAGACATTACAACTTTAGATGGCAAAGAAGTCTCATCTCATTTAAAAAATGCGGATATAACTCTACTCGCTGGATGCGCCCCGTGTCAGCCGTTTTCAACATATGGTAGAACAAAAAATAAGAAAAAAGATGATAAATGGGCTTTATTATATTCATTTTCAAGAATTATTGATGAATGCCAACCTGATATTATTACAATGGAAAATGTTCCGGGATTAATGGCTCAAAATGTTTTTAAAGATTTTTTACGGAATTTAAAAAAACATGGTTATTTTACAGAATATAAAATAATTTTTTGTCCCGACTACGGACTTCCCCAAACACGTAAGCGTTTAGTTTTATTAGCTTCAAAAATCGGACCAATAACACTAATTGAGCCAACACATACAAAAGGTAATTATATTACTGTACAAGATGCAATAGCAGGTTTACCTGTGATTAACGCTGGTACATCTGATGCTAACGATCCACTTCATCGTTCATCTTCTCTTAGTCCTTTAAACCTCAAGAGGATCATTGCATCCAAACCCGGTGGAGACTGGCATGATTGGCCAATTGATCTTCGGGCTAACTGTCATTTAAAAGACTCAGGTAAATTTTTCCGTAGTGTTTACGGTCGGATGAGTTGGGATGAACCTAGCCCGACAATAACAACACAATGCTACGGTTTTGGAAATGGGCGCTTTGGTCATCCTGAACAAAATAGAGCTATTTCGCTTAGAGAGGCGGCATTATTACAAACTTTCCCGAAAAACTATCGATTCTTTGGCGTTGGGGAAAATTTAGATATTGCCTCCCTTGCAAAAATGATTGGGAATGCTGTTCCTGTTAAACTCGGTGAAGTTATTGGAAGAAGCATTGTAAAACATTTAATATAATGTTCTAAGGCGTGCTTATTTGCACGCCTTGAGTTTATACAGCTTTATAATGACCATTAGTAAGATAATCATCAAAACAACTAATCACAGCCATCAAATATCTTGTCGTTATATCAATATGATCTTTAGCGCCTGAAATAGTCAATTCACTACCACACTCAGAAAAAGATAGCTCCCCATGAGCTAATTTATTTCTTGTTAGAGTAATAATCTGTATAACTCCCTTCCCATCCTTAATAGGTCTTTTTACTGAAGAGTTTAATGCTCTGGGAATTGTTAAATTAATTCCCATGCGTAACGCCAAAGCTCTTATATTTTCGTTATCCCAATTCCCCCCCCCACCTTTTGGTATTTCGAGCGTAAAAGGTAAACTCTCGAGGAAGTAACCGCAGAGACTTAATGCTTTCTCTAGCCGCTTCTCTGGAGGCAAAGAATCATGAGTTCCAGCAATATATCGCAACCAAAGAGATTGAATTTCATTGCGTAACACACCTATACCATTTGTATTAACTTCACTAATAATAGTTTTTTCAACTGCTTTCAATAGTAATGTAACAGTCGATTCAACTAAGTTGTATAGATGGAGATAAACCCCAGCAAATAAAGTTTTTTGCAATGATGGATCAATAGGCATCTCTTCATCTTGCATTCTAAGCACTGAAGAACCTGCCATAACCCCCTGATCTAGGAAAAATAGAAATTGATAATAATCTTCAATTTCTTTAACCCTATCATCAAATGTAGTCCTTACGTTTTCCATAATTACTGACCGTATTTATTTGCTACAAATTGAATTCTTCCAGTGAGCTTCCTCTTCGCATTCGCACCATCAGATCTAACTTCCGCATTGAACTCTTTACTAGTTGCCCAATCAATATTTATATCCCTCTGCGCTGCAAAATCAGGATTTTGTTTTATATAAAGATAAGTACCAATTGATATAGCCTCAAACCTAGATCGAGGGGTTGTCCCTGCAGAAGCAGTTTTACGGAATCCATATGGGAAATTATTTTCAATAAATTGCATGACAGTCATGAACCGTTGCTCATATTGCCCCCGTAACTCTGGCTCACTGTTAAACTTCTCATTCATCTTCCTAATATATTTAAAGATGAACCTTGAAACATCATCAGAATATCCATCAAGCCCATCTCCATATGCGAAAAATCTTGAAACAAGCTCTTCACGCTCTCTTTGGTCTTGTTGCTTTTTAGAGACTGGCGCTAACTGTTTAAAAATCTCTGACTCCGACAATGAGATTATCATCTTCATAAACTCACCTCGTAATGCACCTCGCCTAACTTCTGCTGGGTTAGCAACCTTGCTCCCTGTATTTATCCTTTCAAACAAATCAAATCTAGATTCTTCATCAGCAGCAGAGTTTAAAACAATGCCTCTCAATGATCTGTTTTTAATTTTACGCTGTCTTGATTCTGGCAATTGAGAAAACAAAAGACCATTTGCAGCTGGTATTTTTTCAACATTTTGCAATGTAAGTTCATCGTACAAATAATCTTTAATTGTTCTTAATCGCTGTGAGCCATCAACAATCTCAAGCTTGCCCGTTTTAGGATCTTCCCAAAAAAATATAAATGGTATTGGAAGGCCGATAAGGATTGATTCGATGAATTTTGATTTTCGGTCTTCTTCCCATGTAAAATTCCTTTGATAATCAGGAACCAAATACTCTCCGTTTTTCATTTTAAGAGCAAGAATTTCCAGTGTGAATTCAGATATAAAATACTCTATTCTCTTTGAACAACTTACTATTTGAGACTCAGCCAAATTTATGGCATCCAAATCGTCTAAGTTACGACTCATGTTTACTTCCCCGTAATTTATAAACACCCCTAACATATATAAAATACACGTTAGTGAAAAAGGCATATCAGATAGCAGATTAATACTATAACAATCACTCAATGACAGATCACTCATAATTTCAGTGCCCATTGAACTTATTTGAAGGTAATCCATTTGGCTTATCAATCCCTGAGTGCCACAAGCACATCACATAGATTAAAAAACATAATATCTTATTTGCGCGCAATGCTATCCCCGCCACGCCTGCCCGCTTCATGGGTGGGTTTTAATGCCGATGCATGAACACCCCGGAGCCGCGCCAGCTCTGGGGTGATGAGGTGTGAAAAATACGAGGTTTTACATGTAAACCATGCACCGTAATGCATGGTTTAATTAAATTAAATGGCGGGATTTTCAGGTCGATTTTATGCGGGTGGTTGCTGGTTCAGTTCTGCCTGTCGGTGCGCGTAAACATGGTTTTGTGCCGGTGTATATTTCTGCTGATTATCAGCCCGCGAAGCCTTATCAGGCCTGAATCCGATGGCTGTCAAAATGTCGCTGTTTTCCGCTGTGTAATGAATTTCCGAGCCGGTCGCCAGATAATCCCGCAGGGCTTCCCCGACGTAATGCGTCGCTCGCCGTATGGCCAGCTCGCGGATTGCCGCCGGAAGCTGATTAATCCCCATTAACTCCGGTGCCGGCGTACTGACCAGTGCTGCCCCGTTTTGCTTCATAAATGCATCAAGTGAATGACAAATACTGGTGTGCTGTACCGCTTCATGAGAGCGAATATACGCCCCGCCGCCCACCAAAATTCTCCCTCAACGATTACCAGAGTCGTCCGTGGAAGTCCTGGAAGACCGCATGGCACAAGCCCTACGGGCTTTTTTGTGCCTGTGATTTGTGTTGTGTACCCTTCCCATAAAACAAAAAGCCACCAGCAAATGCCAGTGGCTATCCATAAACTCAAAAACAATTAACGATAATTGATCTTAACTCCCCCGGTAAGTTGAGTAACCGTATTGACTCAACAACAAAGGGATATGGAGCTTTTGATTCGTCTTAGTGACGTTGAAAATCACAGGAACTGACGGAAAGAATGTTTCCTGATTATTTGCCTTGAAATAATCCCCCACTTTAAAGGTCACTTTATAGATACCTGGTTCCATATCACCGTTGTTCGGGAAAAGTGATTTGATTCTGCCACCAGTATCCGTTTTCGAAGTCGCAAGATGCTTCCAGGAAGAACTCTCTTGTTTGTCCAATTCGACAACTACGCCCTGGGAAGGTAAACCAGTCTGTTGATTGAGAATATGAACACTAAGAGTGCCTTCTGGTGCTGCAAGTGCACTGAAGCTAATCAAGGAGAGAATTGAAGCCGCTAAGATTTTCATTGCGTTAACCTGTTGTAGATTTGTTAACGGATTATATGAACCTACAGACATAATAAAATTAAACTTTTTGTTATATGTCTGCGTCTTTAAGACTGCAATTGGCTTTGATCAGCGACAGCCCTGGTGTAAAAAAATCATCAAGGATTTAAAGGAGCACGTGAATAGTCTGCAATTCCTGAAACTCATAAAAATTCTTTGGAAAACAGCTCGCATTCCGTCTGTTAGCGGGTTGGTTAACACTTCCGATTTACGTTATAGTCAGCGCCGCTGCGGCAAAATCCGCAGCCGGGATTTGCACCCCGGATATCACAACGTCGATTTATAAATTCAGTTTATATGTCGAGGCATGCGCACACCTGTTGCCTGTTACACTTCCATGTAATAACGCAATATATCAATGGTGGCTCAGGCGGGGCAGTCTTCGGACTGGCCGGCATCCGTTGTGACCGGTAGTGCAAACTCCGTCTGAGCTACCACCCAAGAGATTTGCACCTCCGGTGGTAACAAAAATCGCCTTGCAACGGAGAATGCGAAAATGAAATTATCACACAGCCCTACTTTCCTACCTTTTCAACAAGACTGGCACAAGGCCGATATCATCGCTGCGCTGCATAAAAAAGGCACCTCGCTGGCTGCCGAATCCCGCGCTGCAGGCTTAAGTTCGACGACTCTTGCCAATGCGCTGATACGCCCATGGGCGAAAGGTGAATTGATAATAAGCAAAGCGATTGACGTACCCGTCGAAATCATCTGGCCGAGCCGCTACTTTAATCCTCAAACAAACGAACCGATCATCCGGTTAATGCGCAACCGTAATCCGAAATAAACAACTAGCGTCATCTGCCTGAATTTTTCGCAGGTGACGCTGTAATTAGAAGGGTTGAATACTTTCTGACTGGATTGACGACTGTGATCAGAATAGTCCCCATATTAAGCCGGTAGAATCATTACCCTAAATGGAACCTGTGATATTATAAGAATGTTTTTGTACAAAAACATTCCAAATGTTAATAAATGCCGGCAAATGAAAAAAAGAGTAATGATATTATGAATTATGATGATGCTATTGATGAAGAGAGACGTAAAATGATCTCCCTCAGTGGCGCATGGTTTATTGTTGTGACATTAACACTGTCTTCTTTCGTTCTATTTTATTCCTATTTCCTGGACGATGATAAATATATAACAGTAAATACTTACAGTAAAAATCTTGCATTCATTTATATTTTATTCATATCGACGCTGTGGATTGTTCGCACATTAAACCCTTCTTATCTTGATAAAAACTGGATGAGAAATGCATCGATGCTTATTTTTATTAATGGGCTCATATGGGGGGGCATTGTTTTTTGTTATATCATGGAAAACCGTCTTCTCGGGCCAGTTTTTCTTTGCGTGATTGTATTGTTTTGTGGCGTTGTATCTGGTTATCCCTTAAAGCTAATTTTTGTTTATTGCCTACCTATTTTCAGCTCATTATTACTGGCAACCTTTTTAAAAAATGGATTACTTCAATCTCTGTACATGTCAATTATCCTGGCAGGAATTTGGTTCATTATAAAAACCAGCGACTCTTTAATTAAAAGAAGAATAAATAAGGAGATTGCCACTTCATTAATTTTAGAAAAAAAAGCATTTAATGCGTATAACTATGCCCAAACAGATTATCTGACAGGTGTTTTTAATCGCCGTGGTTTTGAGGTCGAGTTTAAAAAAGCGGTTTCACAATGTGTGATTCAACAAAAAGCCTTTGCCATCATACTTGTTGATATTGATTTTTTTAAGAAGATAAATGACAGCTTTGGTCATGTCGCTGGCGATGATTGTCTTATCACTGTTGCCGATAAAATTAAAAGTTGTATTAAACCTTTCGCATCAAGCGTTTCTCGATATGGTGGAGATGAATTTATTATTATCATCAATGATGCAACCTCTGCAAAGATCGAGATGCTGTGTAAGCATATCAAAAAATCCATCAATGAAAGTAGCTTGAAATCCATAGGAGACCAGAGCATTTCAGTCACGCAAGGTGCGGCTATTTGTAACGATGCAAAGTATGTCAATGATATTATAAATTGTGCAGACAAAGCTCTTTATGAGGCAAAGGATAATGGAAGAAACTGCTACCGAATATCCGAATAATATATAGGTGACAGAAAGAGACAATGCCACCAACTGCTGACATAACCAATGAATCGTAAAGGTGGCCAGTCACCTTTACGAGCTAATACATCAAACCTACTTTCTTGAAAATGAGAATGATTTTAAACTCTTTATACCAACACTTTTCAACATAGTGCAATCATCGCTAAAACAATTCCACGCATTTCATTTAACATAAATCAATATAAATTAAACGCCTTTTACTATTCTGAAGATAAAGTGTGCGAACTTTTATTTTTTAAGTACTTTAAGAAAGAACATATAAACTCTTAACTTCACTATAAAATGGTTACCATGAAAAAATTATTAATTGCAGCTATTACAACTATGGCATTATCTGGTTGCGCTCAACAAACCTTCAAGATTAATGACGGTATTGCTGAAAAACCTTCTCAGGAAACTAAACAAACATTCTTTGTTCAAGGTCTTGGGCAATCTCAGACCATAGATGCCGCTCTTGTTTGTGGTGGGGCTGATAAAGTCATCCGCACAGAAGTACAGGAATCAGGAATGGATGTACTTCTGCGAGTTGTATCACTTGGCATTTATACACCTCGTGAAGCCCGAGTATATTGTTCTAAATAATTATTCTTCGCAGGCATTCATTGAATGCCTGCTGAAGGATGGTCTACCTTTATCAGATAGCGCGTAGTTTTGATTACTGACTGGCACAAGCTGCTGATACGGAACCTACCTTGTTTATGGAGAAGGAATTAATGACTGAATCATCACTCCTTCCACTGTCTTTCCCCATGCCGGAAATCCCAGGCGTTACCGTGACGCATGGCGGGCTGCATTATCTGCAACCTGAATTGCTACTGGATTTTATTAGTGTCTCGGCGCTACCGCTGGCTTCTGTCACCCCGGTTGCGGTGCTCTACGCTGATATCGGCGTCTTGCAGCGCATTGAATTACGTAAAATCCCTGTCCCGATCAAAGGGCGCATTATTTATCCTGTCAGTTCTCAGGCGCTCCCTAGTCTGCGCGCAAGGCTTATCATTAATGGGCCCTTCAAAAAACTGAAATTCCAGGGCACGTTGATTGCAGCGACGGCAGAGCCATCAGTGCAAAATATGACGCTCATTGGCCTGGCGCTCGAGTTTACAGCCCTTCCGCTATAATTTCAGGCAACGTCTTACTGCCATAAATTCAGAATCGGCAATGCGCCAAATCCTATGTTTATCCACCTTACGATTACTGAATTGTGGGTTCTATCTCACTCTTAAAGGCCTACTACGCCCTACACGAAAAACGTGCTGCAAACCGATTTCCCACCACCTTAATTCGGGTTACAATCAACTAATTACTGTATAAATAAACAGGTTAATTGCTATGAATCTGGCTTTAAATGGCGAAAAGATTGGTCGTAATCAGTTTACCGGCGCGAAAATTGAAAACAGTACTTTCTATAACTGTGACTTTTCAGGGGCTGACCTGACGGGTACAGAGTTTATTGGCTGCCAGTTTTACGACAGGGAAAGCCAGCAAGGTGGTAATTTTAGCCGGGCAATACTGAGGGATGCTGCCTTCAAGAGCTGTGATTTATCGATGGCTGATTTCAGAAACGCAAACGCATTGGGCGTTGAAATTCGCGAGTGTCGGGCCCAGGGCGCAGACTTCCGTGGTGCAAGCTTCATGAATATGATCACAACACGCACCTGGTTTTGCAGTGCATACATCACCAAAACCAACCTGAGTTACGCCAACTTTACTAAGGTAGTGCTTGAGAAGTGTGAGTTGTGGGAAAACCGCTGGAATGGCGCTCAGATACTTGGCGCGACCTTTAGTGGCTCCGATCTCTCCGGGGGAGAGTTTTCTTCATTCGACTGGCGCGCAGCAAACTTTACCCATTGCGATTTAACCAACTCAGAATTGGGTGAATTGGACGTACGCGGCATCGACTTACAAGGAGTAAAACTGGATAATTATCAGGTGATCCAAATCATGGAGCGACTGGGAATAACAATTATCGGCTAGGGCTGCATGATGCAGCGGGTTTCAACTTTCAAACACACAGCACGTTGTATGACATATGTACAATTTAATGCAGCCATGCAGACAAACAATTAAATACATGCATTTACGTTATCTCTCCAGATTACGCCCTCTTTTTCTCGTATCATCGGCTGCGTTATTGGTACGAAAAGCGGATGAAATAAGGTATAAAGCGGCATGAAAATTCCAAATCGAATCCAACCGCTGGTTGATGATGGCCTGGTTGACGATGTGCTCCAAAGGCTGAAGAGCGGCAAAGAAGCCGACGTTTACACTGTGTTATGCGGTGGCAATATCCAATGCGCCAAAGTTTACAAAGAAGCATCACAGCGTAGTTTTAAGCAGGCCGTGCAGTACCAGGAAGGGCGAAAAGTCCGTAACTCTCGCAGCACCCGTGCTATGCAAAAAGGCTCGAAATTCGGGCGCAAGCAACAAGAGGAAACCTGGCACACTGCGGAAGTCGATGCGCTGTTCCGTCTTGCTAATGCCGGGGTACGTGTGCCGCAGCCTTACATGTGTCTTGACGGCGTGTTGTTGATGGAGCTAGTGACTGATGCCGATGGTGCAGTGGCTCCTCGCCTAAGTGATGTGACGCTGGATGAAGAGAGCGCTATTGCTGATTTCAATACCATGATCCGCAATATCGTGCGCATGTTGTGTGCAGGCATTGTGCATGGTGACTTGTCAGAGTTTAACGTGCTGCTTGATGCGCAAGGGCCGGTCATTATCGACTTGCCGCAAGCCGTCGACGCCGCTGCAAACAACCATGCTGAGTCCATGTTTGAGCGCGATGTGAATAACATCACCGAATACTACGGCCAGTTCGCCCCGCATCTGTTGAAGACTCGCTATGCAAAAGAGATCTGGGCGTTATATGAAGACGGGAAATTAACGCCAGAAACACCGTTGACCGGGCTTTTCGTCGAAGAGATCCATGATGTGGATATGGATTCATTGATTGATGAAATCATTACCGCAGAAGATGAGTATTACGACCGTCAACGGGCAGCCAAAGAGCGCGACCAACAGTACGAATGATGAATAAAAAAGCCCGCATAGCAAAAGTTATGCGGGCTTTGTTGTCTCTCCAACCTTAATCGCTAAGGGCAAATACTCTCAACTTAATGGTGGATAAATACAGTTCTTTCCTGATTCCTTCGCTTCATATAACGACTTATCTGCTGAAGCAACAATTTCATCCAGTGTTTTACCATCCCCGGAACTGGCTATTCCACAGCTAAATGTGACCGTTAGATTTTGCTCGCGCCATTTTCTGCGACTAACGGTATAACGCCAGCTATCAATAATTTCATAGCATTCAGCAAATGTGATTCCGCAGAAGATGGCGACCAGCTCTTCACCGCCAAAACGATAAATAGAATGAGTACCACCTAAACGTTCAAGCCCAATCTTACTTACATGCTGTAAAACGAAATCACCCGTCGGGTGACCATAGGTATCATTAATTTTTTTAAAGTTATCTAAATCAATCATCGCCAGATGGAAAGGTGTATTTGAACGAACCAGGTTAAGGGCGTCCTCTTCAAACCTGCGGCGGGAACCTATTTTCGTCAGGGTGTCGGTACTTGCAGCCTGTACTGCCTCTTTCAGAGTTTCATTTTTTTTAGCCAACCCCTGACATAACCCGGCAAAATTATGTGGCAACTCATTCACATCATCATTAATATTTTTATAAAGTGTATCGATCCACTGCTTAAAGTATGCTCTACAAATCAGGGCCATAATGAAATAGCAAAATATACAGGCCAGAATGACATATACCAGCACAATATAGGAATCGTTTAATAATTTATCGTACTCTTTAATATCAACCGAGGTGAAGGCAATCCAGTCGGGGTTTTGATAGGCCTGATAAAAAACAATCTTGTTGTTTACTTCGTCTCTAAAGTAGCCCGTAGAGTCTTTTGCTTCTCTAATCCACGAATCTGGTACGGTTCGGTTAAAAATATCCTTAACATTGGAGGACATAATTACAGAGCCATCCATTGCTGCGACCTTGAAGTGACCATTATAGGGGACGATAAGCCCCTGCATATTATTGCTCATAGCAATAAAACTCAGATCAAATGCAATATTCCCGATAAATTCAGAATGCTTGTCAAAGAGATTCATACTCACGCTTATCGATTTATCTTTCTTTTTTCCAGAGTTGGTTTTTTTTGCCGAAGTATAAGGTTCAGAGTAGAACACTTGATCTTTAAAGCCATCCCGGTGATACCAGGGGCGCGAACTTGGTTTATAATTTTCTAATTCAAAAGGTGGATAAAATTTGTAGTTATCTTGATTATCAGAAATGAGTACACTCGACAGCATTTCGTTTGCATTAACTAAAGATGGAATGAGTAAATTCAATTCAGCGTTATTAGAAGAAATGTACTGATTTATATCATATTTATCGATAACACCTGACAAGGAACTAAACAGGACATTAATTTTTCTTATTGGGTTTTCAATGCAGTTATGGGCGCTATTTGATGTAAACCTGTACATAGTTTCATCAAAATGATTTGATGTATTGATTCGAATGTAGAAGAAAGAATAAATAGAAATTAAAAAAAATGGCGCAAGTACAACAGAAATTGTTATTGCCAGAGCGCGTTTTGAAGTTAGTGTTAACATGAGTAAGGAATTCTTAGTTGTTATGCAAAGAAACAGCATAATTCAATAACTATTAAATAGACTTGATGTCTATGATTTAACCATTGCATTCTAAACAAATAACAAATCAATCACTTTTTAATACTCACAAACATGATAAACATCCAGTTAATCGGGCGACTATTATCGTATAACCTATTAAAATAGCAAGCAGTGCTACCCGTGTGGTGTTATTGCATGGTCACGAAAGCGAAGGTGCCCCCGGTAACGTGATTGACGCCTTTAGCCAAGTAGTTATCGGCGGTATCTGTATCGGTCTATTTTCCCATAACCTCGATGCTGGCCACTCATTCAAACAGTATGTTTTGCTGTCCATCGTTGATAGCCTAGTCGCGCAAATTCCTTCCCTGCTACTTTCTACTGCTGCAGCAATTATTGTGACCCGAGTGTGTGACAGTAGCGACATCAGTACTGAAACTAACACGCAATTCCTGGTGCGGAGCGGAACTATACGGAGAAATCGATGGGGTGCAGGATACAAACTCGGCTTATGATATGACGATTACCCTGATATTACCGGAGCAAAAAGCGAAGGCGGTGAATCTGGGTTATCAGGTGGTGGATTGTGCAAGCGTCGTCGCAACTCACGTCAATAAAATAGCGCGTAATTACTTGCCTGAGTTGTTTAATTACGACGAAATCACTCATCTACATCATCCCTTGAACCAGCAGGCACCTAAACTGGCAGAAGATTTGGTTGCCAACTTATATATCCTTTTCAGACCCTCTGTTTGGCTCTCATAGCTAACCCTGTACCAATTACTTCTCTGATATATATGACCAATAATAGTAAGATGATATAAACAATTAAGCATACTGCAATGTGTATAGATCATCACTTGAGGAGCAGTAGTAATATAATCATTATGTTATTCGTCATCTACAATGGTAAATGCCGTCCAATAAATGTCAGTAAAAACGGTAATAATACGTTTACTTGTCGTAGCCCCCTTATAGGTCGACATATTTTTCAATTAATTTTAGTAACACTGGCTTATGGCATATATCTTTGATGTTCGCACTCATAATGGTACAGCCATATTTTTAGGGCGATTAAAACTTCCCTTCAAAAGGCTCTACTACACTTTCAATGCAGCACTCATAGTACCCAGATCCAGGCCAGGTCCTATAGTTTGATATTCCTGCACCCCTTCATCGATGATCTACCGATCAAAAACTTCCAAAAAACCGTGCATTCCTTTTTCATTTATCGTCTCCTTAGCTCAGTAAAAGCACTCTATTGCCAATAGGAACAACATGACTATCGAGACTATTTCCCCCGCACAGGCCAAAATTCTGGTCGCCCAAGGAGCCGCGTTGATTGATATCCGCGAGCGGGATGAACATGCGCGTGAGAATATCCCTGAGGCGCATTTGCTCTCTCTTTCGGCCATTGAAAACGGTGACCGCCTTGGCCCGTTCGACCCTTTCGATACTGTGATTTTTCATTGCCAGTCCGGCATGCGCACCACGCAAAATGCTCAAAAGCTGGCTGATGCTGTGGCTCCGGCGAAAGTATTGATCCTCACTGGTGGGTTAGATGCCTGGAAGAAAGACGGGCAGGAAATTCTTGCGGATAAATCACAACCATTACCTTTGATGCGCCAGGTACAAATTGCTGCGGGTACGTTGGTGCTTGCAGGCGTAGTGTTGGGTTACGCAGTACATCCAGGTTTCTTCTTACTCTCAGGATTTGTCGGCGCAGGTTTGCTCTTTGCAGGTATAAGCGGTTTTTGTGGCATGGCGCGTCTGCTCGAAAAAATGCCGTGGAACAAACGTTAGGTTAAATCGACATATACCCTGCAGCTTTGGGCTATGGTTAACCATAGACGTTGTTTATTTATCTTCGTTGAAAGAGGAAAACTATGTTCAAACTAGGCGATCTGGTGCAGCCCAAAAAAGGCGGCCCAAAATATGAAGTTCTGGATGTTCAGGGAGATACTCTGTTCTGTACGCCCAGAAGCATTTTGACAGGCGAAACAGTCACCTTAAAGGCAGAAGACGTTGCGCTGTATAAAGAAGATGACGATTTTGGCGTTTGCTAATGCCTATCTCAGGCGGGTCTTGTTTTGCCCGCCAAACAACGTTTCTCAGTAACCTCTGTCGTAACCTGCAAAAAAGCATTTCACTGCGGTATCCGCATTCACTTCTTTGAAAAAATCAGCCACCAATTCTTTGTCGAGATTGTAGCGACGAGTCAACACCCCTGCTTCCCATGCGGCCCGTTGGCGGTCGCCCGTCTGTTCTGAAATACGATGGCTGAACCCCAGCACAAATCCGCGTTTATAGTCCGGGCAAAAACGAGTGACTCTGGTGACACTGTCAGCTTCACGGGCTTTGAGCCCTGCCATCAATCCCTTTCCAAAATGATTATCCACTTGAATGCTCCTGTTGATTACATCGCTATATAACAAATTATATAACGATTTTTCAGGCCCTGGATAGCCTTAAAAATGAGGCAACGCATGAAAAATTAACCATTTGATTTTAAATAAAAAATTAATAGCCAAACGACAAAATCAGGAAACTCTGCCTGAGATGTCTCATTTAGCGGATTTTATTGACGAAATGCCTTTAAATAAAAATTTATCACTAATTGTCTAATTGCATGCAGGGATATAATCTAGCCGCCATAAACAAATCATTTATTAGCACTACCATTTACACCAAATGGCAGTGTATATCGCTAATTATCATGCGGAGTTGGAATAATGTTTTCTCCTGAGTCACGCCTGCGCCATGCAGTCGCAGATACTTTTGCGATGGTAGTGTATTGCTCGGTTGTGAACATGATGATTGAAATCTTTCTCTCAGGCATGAGTTTTGAGCAATCACTCTCTTCGCGCCTGGTCGCCATTCCCGTAAACATCCTGATTGCCTGGCCATACGGTTTTTACCGTGATGCATTTATGCGTTTTACCAAACGCTACAGCCAGGCCAGTTGGGCGAAAAATCTCGCCGATGTACTGGCTTACGTGACGTTCCAGTCACCTGTATATGTTGCTATTTTGTGGTCGGTCGGAGCTGACTGGAATCAAATAGTCGCGGCGGTAAGCTCAAATATCATCGTCTCAATGCTTATGGGCGCTGCGTATGGCTATTTTCTTGATTATTGCCGTCGCTTATTCCGTATCAGCGGTTATCGAAGCGCAAAAGCAGAGGTGTGATAGCGTTGAGGTGTGAACCCAACAACGCCTCATTCGAATTAGTGCTCGCCAAATAAGCCAGACAAGTAACGTTCCAGGGCGACGCGTGAACTAAATCCATGCGGAATACCGTAATGCTGATGAGTTTCACCAGCCAGATAGAGTGGAAATTGCTGATAATGATCGCAGGTTTTTACATCTGTCGCAGGCTCTGCCAGAGTCTGGCTTCGTTCTTTTAACGTGGGGTGAATGATCAAAGCTGTTCGCCCCATCCGCGCCTCACGATTTACATAAACGTAGTTTTCCCCACGCCGGTATCCGTAGGTTTTCGGTGTCACTATATCCATGGTAAAACCGGCTTTTTCAAGAACGCGGGCCACCTCATCAGGTCGTAAATACATATTTTTTCCTCGTCATCTTCTATTGCAGCGCAACCTTACAATAACCAGCATTAGCAACGCTTTCAGATTAGTCCATAAAGACGGTGAAAGAGAGTGAACTGACTCATTACTAAAAATTATGGTCTACACTGAGTAGTACATCGCAAAAAGGGAGAAACCAATGTTTAACCGCGTAAATCGAAATGATGTAGACGAAGGCGTTGATGATATTAACCGTGACGTGAACCAACTGGCTGACACGCTGGAAGAGGTTCTTAAATCGTTCGGTAGCGATGTTAAAGAAGAAGGGGAAGCTGCCCGCAAAAAAGCGGAGTCTCTGCTTAAAGAGACAAGAGCTCGCCTTCATGGTCGCACCCGCGTAAAACAGGCTGCTTGTGATGCAGTAGGTTGTGCAGATACATATGTGCGCGATAAACCATGGCAGAGCGTGGGTATCAGCGCCGCTGTAGGTATTTTCATCGGGGCTTTATTAGCTTCCCGTCGATAATCCGAAAAGTGTAGTGATAATAAATATGCGTCTAACCCCGGAGCCACTTCCGGGGTTTTTTATATCCGTCATACCTCAAACCACATCTTTGTGGCTGTTTGATTTCAACTAATCGCATCGCGTAGTTGTTTAGCGGCTTTTAACGCCATAGTTTGTGAGGTGAGATTAGTAAAACTCATCAATATTCCCCCTTCCCCTTTTGAAACGATGCGCCAGTCGCTTAAAGCCTGCACCGCAAGCCCTGCCTCGCGTGCCTTAGCCACCAGTACACGGTCATCACCCTTTACGCGCATCACCAGTTGAATACCTCCCGCCTGTGGGACGACATCAAACCCCTGTTGTTGCAATGCACTCTCCAGCCATACTCTTCGCTCGCTGTAGCACAAACGCATCTTTTTCAGATGCCGCCAGAAATGCCCTTCGCGCAGGAAATCTGCAATGGTTTGCTGAATCAACAATGGAGCGGTGCATGGCAGAAAATGTGTGTGCTGTGAAAATGCCTCAACCTCCTGTTGCGGCACCACCAGCCAGGCGACGCGTAAAGCGGGAAACAAAGATTTGCTGAACGTTCCGGCATAGATAACGCGCTGCGGACCATCAAGGCTTTTTATCGGCGGCAGCGGTTTTCCATGGTAGCGGAACTCACTGTCGTAATCGTCCTCAACAATCCAGCTATGATTTGTCGCAGCCCAGTCAAGCAACTGGCGACGGCGAGTTATTGATAAAGCCACGCCCAGCGGGCTTTGATGAGCCGGGGTCAATAGTGCAAAACGCGCATCTGGGAAATGGTTAATACCATAATCAATCTGCATCCCTTCACCATCGACCGGCACCGGATGTAATGCCATGCCCGCTTCTGAAAATACCGGGCGCACATAGCGATAACCGGGATCTTCGAGCCAGATTCCGTCACCAGGTTTGGCAAGGGTATGCACAACCAGCCTCATTGCAGCCTGAAAACCTGCGGTGATAAAAATCTGCTCCGGCTGGCAGTCGATGCTGCGTGAGAAACGCAAATAATCGGCAATGGCCTGGCGCAATGTCGATTCCCCGTTCGCTTCGGGTAACACGAGATCGTAGCGTGTTTGCAGACGTAAGCGCCGTCCCATAATTCGCGACCACAATGCTCGTGGGAATGCATCCAGCGCGGGTAAACCCACCTGGAACGGACGTGGTGTACCTTGCGGTTGGCTGGTTGTCGTCTCGGGGTTATTTGCGCCTTTCGTCACCGACAAGCTGACAAAGGTCCCTGCCTGGCCGCGTCTTTCCAGCCACCCTTGTGCAACCAGCTCCCCGTAGGCATTTTCCACGGTTGCCCGGGCCACCCCAAGTTCCAGCGCCATAGTGCGACTTGATGGCAAGCGGCTTCCGGCAACCAGCTCGCCATCACTGATAGCCTGCTTAAGCTGCCTCGCGATTTGCTGGTAACGCGGAATCGAATGATGAGCACTCACTACGGGTTCAATCGACTTTGCCATTATGGCCTGCTTTATTAGTTAATTTATGGCTCTCTTTAGTAGTCCATCATAGTGTTAAATTGCCCGCACACCAACACGAGGATTACACCATGATTGAATTACGCCAGCCTTACTACGACCTTTCCCCAGCCGTATTCAAGCCAATGCTTCAGGCACTGAAAGGTCTGGAGTCGAGCTCACTCGGCTCGACACTGATTGAACTTGTTTTCCTGCGCGTCTCGCAAATTAACGGCTGCGCCTATTGCCTCGAGATGCACTCAAAAGCACTGCGCAAAGATGGCGTAGACCAGACCAAGCTAGATGCATTGGCGGGCTGGAAAGTGAGTAATCACTTCAGTGAAAAAGAGCGCGCGGCATTAGCCTGGGCCGAAGCCATCACTCTTATCACTGAAGGCGCGGAAGATGCGGTTTATCAGCCACTACTGCAATTCTTCACCGCACAAGAAATTAGCGATCTTACTTTCACTGCAAGCCTGATGAATGCGTTCAACCGCCTGGCGATCAGTATGCGTATGTAGTTTTTTCTGGTCGGATTGGCGCAGCGACGCCCGCACCATAGTGGTGGATTCGCTAGCGCTAATCCACCCTAAAAATTCTTTTTTCCCGCAACCCGCCCCGCTCATCACCTTTTCTATCCTTATTCAAAAATACTATATCTTGTATGGTTGATTATTTTATTACCCACATCTAGTATTCATACTCTCAACAACAGAGAGAATAAGAATCATGCGCATTACCATATACACTCGAAATGACTGTGTTCAGTGCCATGCCACCAAGCGGGCAATGGAAAGCCGTGGGTTCGATTTTGAGCTGATTAACCTCGATTTACACCCTGAAGCCGCTGATGATTTACGGGAAAAAGGTTTTCGCCAGTTGCCTGTTGTGGTCACTGAACAAGAGAGCTGGAGCGGATTCCGGCCGGATATGATCAACCGCCTGCGCTTACGAGCCACTGCATGAGCAACCTCGTCTACTTCTCCAGCACCTCGGAAAATACTCTGCGTTTTGTCGAACGCCTGGAATTACCCGCGCTGCGCATTCCGCTGGATTTCAAACAGCGGCTGATCGTTCCAGAGCCTTATATTTTGATAGTGCCAAGCTACGGCGGTGGTGGAATTGCCGGTGCCGTACCGCCCCAGGTCATTCGATTTTTAAATAATCCGACAAATCGCTCGTTACTGCGCGGTGTGATTGCCAGCGGTAATCGTAATTTCGGTGAAGGATTTTGCCGGGCGGGCGACGTGATAGCCCAGAAATGCCAGGTGCCGTATCTCTATCGTTTTGAGTTACTCGGCACCGAGCAAGATATTGAAAACGTGCGTAAGGGAGTCAACGAATTTTGGCAACGACAGAAGCTATCAGCGTAATGGCGACGGAAAGCGCGGATTATCACGCACTCAACGCCATGTTGAATCTTTATGATTCCGCAGGCCATATCCAGTTTGAGAAAGATAAGCTGGCGGTAGAGCAATTCCATAAACAACATGTGCTACCCCGTTCGCGCCAGTTTCCCCACCAGCAAGCCCGCCTCGACTATCTGGTGGCTGAAGGTTATTACGACAATGCCGTGCTACAACGCTATGACAGCCGTTTTGTTATCACGTTGTTTGAGAAGGCGCTCAACAGTGGTTTCCAGTTCCAGACATTTCTCGGCGCATGGAAGTATTACACCAGCTACACACTGAAATCTTACGACGGTAAAGAGTATCTGGAACATTTCCCGGACCGTGTGTGCATGGTGGCGTTAACACTGGCGCAGGGTAACGAAAACCTCGCCACGCAATTGATGGATGAAATGCTCAGCGGCCGATTCCAGCCTGCCACGCCCACTTTTCTGAACTGTGGGAAAATGCAGCGCGGCGAACTGGTGTCCTGCTTCTTGCTGCGAATTGAAGACAATATGGAGTCGATTGGTCGCGCGGTAAATTCCGCATTGCAGCTTTCTAAGCGTGGCGGTGGCGTAGCTTTCCTGCTCTCCAATTTGCGTGAAGTTGGCGCGCCGATCAAACGCATCGAAAACCAGTCATCCGGTGTTATTCCGGTTATGAAAATGCTGGAAGATGCGTTTTCTTATGCCAACCAGCTCGGTGCGCGTCAGGGCGCGGGCGCGGTTTATCTTCACGCCCATCATCCCGATATTTTGCGTTTTCTCGACACCAAACGCGAAAATGCTGATGAAAAAATTCGTATCAAATCGCTCTCGCTTGGCGTGGTGATCCCGGATATCACTTTCCAGTTGGCGAAAGATAATCAGCCGATGGCGCTGTTCTCACCGTATGACGTCGAGCGTATTTACGGCAAGCCGTTTGGTGATATTGCCGTCAGCGAACTTTACGAAGAAATGCTGGCAGACGAGCGTATTCGCAAGACCTTTATTAATGCGCGTGATTTCTTCCAGACACTGGCCGAGATCCAGTTTGAGTCCGGTTACCCGTACATTATGTTTGAAGACACGGTAAATCGCGCAAACCCGATTGCCGGGCGCATTAATATGAGCAACCTATGTTCAGAAATTTTGCAGGTGAACAGCGCGTCAACTTATGACGAAAACCTCGATTACGCGCAGATAGGCAAAGATATTTCCTGCAATCTCGGCTCACTGAATATCGCCCACACCATGGATTCCCCGGATTTTGGCAAGACGATAGAAACAGCGATTCGCGGCCTGACGGCGGTTTCCGATATGAGCCATATCCGCTCGGTACCGTCGATTGAAACCGGAAATGCCGCATCCCACGCCATCGGCCTTGGGCAGATGAATCTGCACGGTTATCTGGCGCGTGAAGGCATTGCCTACGGCTCGCCGGAAGGTCTGGATTTTACCAATTTCTATTTTTATACCGTGACCTGGCATGCAGTACGCACATCCAATTTACTGGCACGAGAACGCAAACAGCGCTTCGCTGGTTTCGAGCAATCACGTTATGCGAATGGCGAATATTTCCGCCAGTATCTGCACGAAACATGGCAGCCAAAAACCGAGAAGGTGCGCGCATTATTTGCCAAAGCCGGGGTCGCTATTCCCACCCGCGAACAGTGGCAGCAGTTGCGTGAGGATGTTATGGAATACGGCCTGTATAACCAGAATTTGCAGGCTATCCCGCCGACGGGTTCCATCTCTTATATCAACCACGCAACATCAAGCATCCACCCGATAGTGTCGCGTATTGAGATTCGCAAAGAAGGCAAAATCGGGCGCGTTTATTATCCGGCTCCGTTTATGACTAACGACAACCTGGAGTTTTACCAGGATGCCTACGATATCGGCCCGGAAAAAATTATCGACACCTATGCGCAAGCCACACGCCACGTTGATCAAGGTTTATCGCTGACGCTGTTTTTCCGCGATACCGCCACCACTCGTGACATTAATAAAGCGCAGATTTATGCCTGGAAAAAAGGCATCAAAACGCTTTATTACATTCGCTTGCGCCAGATGGCACTGGATGGAACGGAGGTGCAGGGCTGTGTGTCCTGCGCTTTATAAGGAGAAAACATGACTCAGTTAACCCGTGTAAGTGCCATCAACTGGAACAATATCGAGGATGAGAAAGACCTCGAAGTGTGGAATCGCCTGACCAGCAATTTCTGGTTGCCGGAGAAAATCCCACTGTCGAACGATATTCCGGCCTGGCAATCGCTCAGCGATGAAGAACAGCAACTGACTATCCGCGTGTTTACCGGATTGACGCTACTGGACACTATTCAGAATACGGTTGGCGCGCCGGTATTAATGAATGATGCGATCACGCCGCATGAAGAAGCCGTTTTGTCTAACGTGAGCTTTATGGAAGCGGTGCACGCCCGCTCCTATAGCTCGATTTTCTCAACGCTTTGCCAGACTAAAGATGTTGATGCGGCGTATGCGTGGAGCGAAGAAAACCCGCCGCTACAACGTAAGGCGCAAATTATCCTCGCTCATTACCACGCCGATGACCCATTGAAGAAGAAAATTGCCAGCGTATTTCTGGAATCATTCCTTTTCTATTCTGGATTTTATTTGCCGATGTACTGGTCGAGCCGTGGCAAATTAACTAACACGGCTGACCTGATTCGTCTGATTATTCGTGACGAAGCGGTGCACGGTTATTATATCGGTTACAAATTCCAGAAAGTGCTGGCACAGCAAAGCATTGAGCGCCAGACCGAGCTGCAAAACTTTGCCCTCGATTTGCTGATGGATCTTTACGATAACGAAGTCGCTTATACCGATGCGCTTTACGGTGATGTGGGTTGGCAGGAAGAGGTGAAAGCCTTTCTTTGCTACAACGCGAATAAGGCGTTAATGAACCTGGGTTACAACGCGCTATTCCCGCCAGAAATGGCAGAGGTGAACCCAGCGATACTGGCAGCACTCTCCCCCAATGCGGACGAGAATCACGACTTTTTCTCGGGTTCTGGCTCATCGTATGTAATGGGGAAAGCGGTGGAAACAATCGATGAAGATTGGGATTTCTAAAACCTTCATACTTCGAGCCGCAGGTGCGTTGACTGCACCCGCGCACCCCAGTCACATAGTTATCTATGCTCCTGGGGACTTGCGGCTTTGTCGCCTTCCCTCAACTCGAATTATTTTGGTTTCTTATCGTAATTTATGCCAAATAAACCGCACATTTCTGGCGTTGATATTTTAATTAAATACTACAAAATTGCTGTTTACATTTTTGCCTGAATATCGCGCTATTCAGGCAAATTTCGCCTTCGCTTACAAAAAATATCATCTTTCTCTGATTTGCCCTCAGCCCTTTACTCATGGGAAATTCTGCCCACTCAAGCCGCGTGGATATTGGATATATCAGAAATCGAGGGTTGTCTCAGATTCTGAGTATGTTAGGGTATATGCAGTGAATATTTCCATCAGGAATTGTGTATAAATATATAAATACAGGAATAACTTTATTGCATGGCAATTAAACTTGAAGTGAAGAATTTATATAAGGTATTTGGTGAGCACCCACAGCGCGCATTTAAATATATTGAAAAGGGTATTTCAAAAGCTGAACTACTGGAAAAAACAGGGCTGTCGCTTGGCGTAAAAGACGCCAGTCTGGCAATTGAAGAAGGCGAGATTTTTGTCATCATGGGGTTATCGGGTTCCGGTAAATCCACCATGGTTCGCCTTCTCAATCGCCTGATTGAACCAACCCGTGGGCAGGTACTGATTGATGGCGTTGATATCGCCAAAATATCAGAATCAGAACTCCGCGAGGTTCGCAAAAGTAAGATCTCCATGGTATTCCAGTCATTTGCTTTGATGCCTCATATGACAGTGTTAAATAACACTGCCTTTGGCATGGAATTAGCGGGAATTCCGTTGAAAGAGCGTCAGGAAAAAGCGCTGGATGCGTTGCGTCAGGTAGGGCTTGAAAATTATTCCCACGCTTATCCTGATGAGCTTTCTGGCGGTATGCGCCAACGTGTTGGTTTAGCCCGTGCATTGGCAATTAATCCAGATATATTATTGATGGATGAAGCCTTCTCCGCACTCGATCCATTAATTCGTACTGAAATGCAGGATGAATTAATTAAATTACAGGCTAAACACCAACGTACCATTGTATTTATTTCCCACGATTTAGATGAAGCAATGCGTATTGGTGACCGAATTGCCATTATGCAAGGTGGTGAAGTAATACAGGTCGGCACACCGGATGAAATTCTCAATAATCCGGCAAATGATTATGTACGCACCTTCTTCCGCGGTGTGGATATTAGTCAGGTATTTAGCGCTAAAGATATTGCGCGCCGAAGCCCTGCTGGTCTGTTGCGTAAAACCGCCGGTTTTGGCCCTCGTTCTGCGCTGAAATTGCTGCAAGATGAAGACCGTGAATTCGGTTATGTCATCGAACGCGGGCAAAAATTCCTCGGTATTGTCTCGACCGACTCTCTTAAAGCCGCACTCGCTGCGGGCGAGGGTCTGGACACAGCTTACCTCGAAACGCCAGCGGCAGTTTCCGCTGATACGTCTCTGAGCGAGTTGCTCACCCATGTCGGCCAGGCTCCATGCGCGGTTCCGGTTATTGGGGAAGAGAGTCAGTACGTGGGTATCATCTCAAAAGGGGTGCTACTCCAGGCGTTAGATCGTGAAGGGGTAAGTCAATGAGTGAAGCAAATCCGTGGGATACCGGCAGTGCGGCTGCCGACACAACAACCAACCATGCCGCTGCAACCGCAGATGCATGGGGCAGCCAGGCGGCATCCACGCCTGCGGCAAGTGGCAGTGCAGACTGGCTGAATTCAGCTCCTGCGCCACAGCCAGAACATTTTAACATTCTGGATCCGTTCCATAAGACGCTGATCCCGCTCGATAGCTGGGTAACTCACGGTATCGACTGGGTGGTGACGCACTTTCGCCCGGTGTTTCAGGGCATTCGCGTGCCGGTGGATTATATCCTCAGTGGCTTCCAGCACTTCTTGCTGGGGATGCCTGCACCAGTTGCCATCATCCTGTTTGCGCTGATTGCCTGGCAGATGTCGAGCCTGGGTATGGGTATCGCAACGTTGATTTCACTGGTGGCAATTGGCGCGATTGGCGCCTGGTCACAAGCTATGGTGACGCTGGCGCTGGTGCTGACGGCCCTGATGTTCTGCATGATAATCGGCCTGCCGCTAGGGATTTGGCTGGCACGCAGCGAACGGGCAGCAAAAATAATTCGCCCCTTATTGGATGCGATGCAAACCACCCCAGCGTTTGTTTATCTGGTGCCAATCGTAATGCTGTTCGGTATCGGTAACGTGCCTGGCGTGGTGGTGACGATTATCTTTGCCCTGCCGCCAATTGTGCGCCTGACGATTCTGGGTATTAAGCAGGTGCCGGAAGATCTAATTGAAGCCTCGCGTTCGTTTGGCGCAAGCCCGCGCCAGATGCTGTTCAAGGTTCAGTTACCGCTGGCGATGCCGACCATTATGGCGGGCGTTAACCAGACACTGATGCTGGCACTTTCGATGGTGGTTATCGCCTCGATGATTGCCGTTGGTGGTCTGGGCCAGATGGTTCTGCGCGGTATTGGCCGCCTCGATATGGGTCTTGCGACCGTCGGCGGCGTCGGCATTGTAATTCTTGCCATTATTCTCGACCGCTTAACTCAGTCCATTGGCCGCGATTCGCGCAGCCGTGGCAACCGCCGCTGGTTCAATACCGGCCCAATTGGTCTTTTGACCCGTCCCTTCATCAAATAAACATGATGGCGGCATTCGTGCCGCCTCACGCCCATCACCAAAACAGGAATAACGATGCGACACACGACTCTTTTCGCGACAGCTCTTGCCACACTCGTTACCACCAGCACTTTTGCCGCTGACTTGCCGGGTAAAGGCATTACGGTTCAGCCCATTCAAAGCACCATTTCTGAAGAATCCTTCCAGACACAGCTTGTCAGCCGTGCCCTTGAAAAACTGGGTTACACCGTAAACACGGCAAGCGAAGTGGATTACAACGTGGGTTACACCTCGATTGCTTCTGGCGATGCCACATTTACCGCAGTGAACTGGCAGCCACTGCATGACGATATGTATGCCGCCGCGGGTGGCAGTAACAAGTTTTATCGCGAAGGCACCTATGTGACCGGCGCGGCGCAGGGTTATCTCATTGATAAAAAGACCGCAGATAAATACCACATCACCAACGTTGAGCAGTTAAAAGATCCGAAGATTGCCAAACTGTTCGACAGCAACGACGATGGCAAAGCCGACATGATGGGTTGTACGCCGGGTTGGGGTTGTGAAGCGGTGATTAACCATCAGAACGAAGCCTATAAGCTGGCCGATACGGTAACGGTTAGCCACGGTAATTATTCAGCGATGATGGCGGATACCATTGCACGTTACAAAGAAGGCAAACCGGTACTGTATTACACCTGGACGCCTTACTGGGTGAGCGATGTGCTCAAACCAGGGAAAGATGTGGTGTGGTTGCAGGTGCCGTTCTCGTCCTTGCCGGGTGAGCAAAAGAACATCGACACCAAACTGCCGAACGGCGCGAACTATGGTTTCCCGGTGAACACCATGCATATCGTGGCAAACAAAGCCTGGGCCGAGAAAAACCCGCAGGCGGCGAAACTGTTTAGCCTGATGAAACTGCCGCTGGCGGATATCAATGCCGAGAATGCGATGATGCATAACGGTAAATCCTCAGAAGCGGATATTCAGGGTCACGTTGATGGCTGGATTAAAGCGCACCAGGCACAGTTTGATGGCTGGGTGAAAGAAGCATTAGCGACGAAGTAAAACTTGTTATGGCGGGAGATGCACATCACCCGCCAATTTCCTACCGCACAATCTAACCCCTGCTTGCCTCAATTTTCGCTATCATTCGCGACCTGTCATTACCAACCGAAGAATAAGAATGAAAAATACTCACCACGGACTCAGCCCCGCGCTCATCGTCCTGATGTCTATCGCCACGGGTCTGGCCGTTGCCAGCAACTACTACGCGCAACCGCTGCTCGATACCATCGCCAATGCGTTTTCCCTGTCGATTAACCAGGCCGGATTTATTGTTACCGCCGCGCAGCTGGGCTATGCGGCAGGCTTGCTGCTTTTGGTACCACTGGGCGATATGTTTGAACGCCGCAGTTTGATTGTGTTTATGACGCTGCTTGCCGCAGGCGGCATGGTGATCACCGCACTGAGCCAGACGCTGTGGGTGATGATTCTAGGCACCGCGCTAACCGGTTTGTTCTCGGTGGTTGCACAAATTCTGGTGCCGTTGGCGGCCACGCTCGCCGAGCCAGAAAAACGCGGCAAAGTCGTCGGCACGATTATGAGCGGGCTGCTGCTCGGCATCTTACTGGCGCGAACCATTGCCGGGTTGCTGGCGAGTCTCGGCGGCTGGCGTACCGTTTACTGGGTTGCCAGTGTTCTCATGGTTTTGATGGCTTTAGCCCTGTGGCGCGGCTTGCCGAAAGTGAAGACTGAAACGCATCTGAATTATCCCCAATTACTCTCTTCCGTATTCGGCCTTTTTATCAAAAACCCGCTGCTGCGAACGCGCGCGCTGTTGGGCTGCCTGACGTTTGCCAACTTCAGCATTCTGTGGACGTCGATGGCATTTTTATTGGCTTCGCCACCGTTTAACTTCTCTGAAGCTACGATTGGCCTGTTCGGCCTGGCGGGTGCCGCGGGTGCGCTGGGCGCTCGTCCAGCTGGCGGGTTTGCCGACAAAGGCAAAGCGCATCTCACCACCACAATTGGCCTGGTGCTGCTACTGCTGTCATGGATTGCTGTCGCCATGGGTCAGTTCTCTGTGATAGCACTTATCATCGGGATTCTGGTGCTGGATTTAACGGTTCAGGGTGTGCATATCACTAATCAAACCGTTATTTATCGCATGATGCCGGATGCACGAAATCGCCTGACAGCCGGTTACATGACTAGCTACTTTATTGGTGGTGCCGCAGGTTCAGTTATTTCTGCCAGTGCTTATCAACATGCTGGATGGAATGGCGTTTGCGCGGCAGGTGCCATCATCGCCCTACTAAATTTAGTAGTGTGGTGGCGTGGCTATCACCGTCAGCCGTGATGGCACTAATCCTTTACATTCCCCTTGAATAATTTGGGGTATTAAGGGTCGTACCAGTCTGTTAAGGTTATCCCTGTTTGTTCATTCGAGTGACATTAACGTCAGAAATAGATAAATAGTTAATATGGATAGTCCTGCAGAAGTTCCATTAAATAATAATCAAAACGATGCTACCTGGGCTGAAGGGCTGAAAGACAGTTTACCGATTGTCATCAGTTATATCCCGGTAGCATTTGCGTTTGGGCTGAATGCCACAAAGCTAGGATTTACCCCATTCGAAAGTCTATTTTTCTCCTGCATTATTTATGCAGGCGCTAGCCAGTTTGTTATTACCGCATTACTGGCTGCGGGTAGCTCACTCTGGGTTGCAGCATTAACAGTAATGGCAATGGATGTGCGCCACGTCTTATACGGCCCTTCCCTGCGCCAACGAATCACTCGCCAGCTAAGTAAACCTAAAACCGCGATTTGGGCCTTTGGCCTGACCGACGAAGTGTTTGCTGCCGCAACAGCGAAACTGGTCCGTGATAATCGTCGCTGGAGCGAAAACTGGATGATCGGCATCGCATTCAGTTCGTGGTTTTCATGGATATTGGGCACCGCGTTAGGTTCATGGTCTGGTAATGGTTTGCTGGATAACTTCCCGGCAGTAGAAGCAGCGTTAGGCTTTATGCTGCCTGCCCTATTCCTGAGCTTCTTGCTGGCGTCATTCCAGCGTAAGCAATCCTGGACTGTTACCGCATCGCTTGCTGGCGCGCTGTTGGGCATCACGCTGGTTTCGATTCCAGCGTCCATCCTCGCAGGCATTGTCTGTGGCTGTCTGGCGGCACTGATTCAGGCGTTTTATCAAGGAGAACCGGGATGAGTACACAAGTACTTTTGCTGGGTCTGCTGGTCGGGCTTGCCAACTATCTATTCCGCTATTTACCTCTGCGTATTAGGGCAAATTCGACACGCCCAGCCAAACGTGGTGCGACTGGCGTACTGCTCGATAGCATTGGTATCGCGTCAATTTGCGCTCTGCTGGTGGTCTCAAGTGTGCCGGAGATCATGCACGATGCGCAGCGTCTGGTCCCTACGTTAATGGGCTTTATCATTCTCGGGCTGAGTTATTACAAGACTCGCAGCATTATTATCCCGACGTTATTAAGTGCTCTGGGTTATGGATTAACCTGGAAACTCATGATGGTGATCGCCGTCTGACGATAAAAAACGTATAAACAATACATTTACTTTATTTGTCACCATCGTTATTATATCGACCGCAACTAATGAGGTTATGCCAAAATGGATAGTTCGTTTACGCCCATTGAACAAATGCTAAAATTTCGCGCCAAACGCTACGAGGAATTCCCATATCAGGAAGTTCTGCTGACGCGCCTGTGCATGCACATGCAGGGCAAGCTTTTGGAAAACCGCAATAAAATGCTGAAAGCTCAGGGCATTAACGAGACGCTATTTATGGCGTTGATCACTCTTGAATCACAGGAAAACCACAGTATTCAGCCTTCAGAATTGAGCTGTGCTTTGGGTTCTTCCCGTACCAATGCGACCCGTATTGCCGATGAGCTGGAAAAGCGTGGCTGGATTGAACGCCGTGAAAGCGATAACGATCGCCGCTGCCTGCATCTGCATTTGACCGAAAAAGGTCAGGAATTCATACGTCAGGTGTTACCGCCGCAACACCACTGCCTGCATGAGCTGTGGTCTGCGCTGAGCGGTACGGAGAAAGAGCAGTTGGAAAATATTACCCGCAAACTGCTGACCCGCCTTGATGAAATGGACGAAAACCAGACTGTACTTGAAGCCGTGCGCTAAGTGCTGTCATCGCGTGAAATCGTAATACCCCAAAAAAGATGAATACCGACAGGCCAGCAACTCACCTTGCTGGCCTGTTGGGTCTAACAGGTCGGCTCAGCCGATCACTATAATAAAAAAGTGTGGAGATAAGCATGAGCGCACATGCGGAGACTCAAACCCCGCAACAGCCGGGTAACAAGAAAGGCAAACGTAAAGGTGCCTTACTTGTATTGACCCTGCTGTTTGTAATTATTGCTGTGGCATATGGGATTTATTGGTTTTTGGTGTTACGTCACTACGAAAATACGGATGATGCGTATGTGGCCGGTAATCAGGTACAGATAATGTCCCAGGTTTCCGGAAGCGTAACCAAAGTTTGGGCTGAAAATACCGACTTCGTTAAACAGGGCGATGTTCTGGTGACGTTAGACCAGGCTGACGCTGAGCAAGCTTTTGAGCAGGCACAAACCGTGTTGGCTTCAAGCGTGCGCCAGACACGTCAGTTAATGATTAATAGTAAGCAGTTGCAGGCCAATATTGCGCTGCAAAAGACTTCGCTTGCTCAAGCTCAAAGCGACCTTAATCGCCGCGTACCTTTAGGTAACGCAAACCTGATTGGCCGTGAAGAATTGCAACACGCCCGAGATGCCGTCGCGACGGCTCAAGCGCAACTGGATGTTGCCATTCAACAATACAATGCAAACCAGGCCATGGTTCTGGGTAGCAAACTCGAAGAACAGCCAAGTGTTAAACAAGCGGCTGCCGAGTTGCGTAACGCATGGATGGCGCTAGCCCGCACCAAAATTGTCAGCCCAATGACCGGCTATGTTTCACGCCGCGTTGTTCAGGTTGGTGCGCAAATTAGCCCAACAACTCCTCTGATGGCTATCGTGCCAGCAAGTGGTTTGTGGGTAGATGCGAACTTTAAAGAGACCCAGCTTGCGCATATACGTATCGGCCAACCTGCAACGGTTGTCAGTGATATTTACGGCGACAAAATTGAATACACTGGCAAGGTCGTAGGCCTGGACATGGGTACCGGCAGCGCGTTTTCACTGCTCCCGGCACAAAACGCTACCGGCAACTGGATCAAAGTCGTTCAGCGCCTGCCAGTACGTATTGAGCTTGATGCGAAGCAACTTCAAGAACACCCGCTACGTATTGGCTTGTCCACATTAGTTACCGTGGATACCAGCAACCGTGAAGGCAGTATTCTGGCTAACAAGACGCGTCACTCTCCGGTGTATGAAAGTAATGCGCGCGAACTCAACCTGGCACCTGCTAATGAGCTGATTAATAACATCATCCAGGCCAATGCGGGTTAACAAAGCGGAGGTTGTATGGCACAACAAAAACCGCTAGAAGGGGCACCGCTGGTCATCATGACCATCGCCTTGTCATTGGCGACCTTTATGCAGGTGCTGGATTCTACCATCGCCAACGTGGCCATTCCGACCATTGCCGGTAACCTTGGCTCATCTTTGAGCCAGGGGACCTGGGTTATCACTTCATTTGGGGTGGCCAACGCCATCTCAATTCCTATCACCGGGTGGCTTGCTAAGCGCTTTGGTGAAGTGAAGTTGTTTATGTGGTCGACGATTCTGTTCGTGCTGGCTTCATGGGCTTGCGGCGTGTCCAAAAGTCTGGAGATGCTGATCTTCTTCCGCGTTATCCAGGGGATCGTTGCCGGGCCGTTGATTCCGCTTTCGCAAAGTCTGTTGCTCAATAACTACCCGCCTGCTAAGCGAAGTATCGCGCTGGCGCTGTGGTCGATGACGGTCATCGTGGCACCGATTTGTGGGCCAATTCTCGGTGGCTTTATCAGTGATAACTACCACTGGGGTTGGATCTTCTTTATCAACGTGCCCATCGGGGCGGTGGTCGTTCTGCTGACGATGCAAACCTTGCGTGGGCGTGAAACCAAAACCGAGCAGCGCCGTATTGATGCCATCGGCCTTGCGCTGTTGGTGGTGGGTATTGGTAGCCTGCAAATCATGCTCGACCGCGGTAAAGAGCTGGATTGGTTTAACTCAACAGAAGTGGTCGTTCTGACAATCGTCGCGGTGGTGACGATAAGTTTCTTGATTGTCTGGGAGCTAACGGACGACAACCCGATAGTCGACTTGTCGTTGTTTAAGTCGCGAAACTTCACCATTGGTTGCTTGTGTATCAGTCTCGCCTACATGCTCTACTTCGGCGCAATTGTGTTGCTGCCGCAGCTATTGCAGGAGGTATATGGCTACACGGCAACCTGGGCAGGTCTGGCATCGGCACCGGTCGGGCTTCTTCCTGTGCTGCTGTCGCCGATTATCGGGCGTTTTGCTCATAAGCTCGATATGCGAAGGCTGGTGACATTCAGCTTTATTATGTACGCCGTCTGTTTCTACTGGCGTGCATATACCTTCGAGCCGGGAATGGATTTCGGCGCATCGGCCTGGCCGCAGTTTATTCAGGGCTTCGCTGTGGCATGTTTCTTTATGCCACTGACGACAATTACACTTTCCGGGTTGCCGCCTGAGCGTATGGCCGCTGCATCGAGTTTGTCGAACTTTACCCGAACCCTTGCCGGTTCGATTGGTACGTCGATAACCACGACGCTCTGGACTAACCGCGAGGCGTTACACCACGCGCAGTTAACGGAGTCCGTTTCACCGTTTAACCCAAATGCACAGGAGATGTATTCAAAACTGGAAAATCTGGGGATGTCACCGCAACAAGCCTCTGGCTATATTGCGCAGCAGATCACCAATCAGGGGCTGATTATCTCAGCCAATGAGATTTTCTGGGTTTCTGCAGGAATATTTATTCTATTGCTGGGTTTAATCTGGTTTGCCAGACCACCGTTTGGTGCCGGTGGTGGCGGCGGCGGAGCGCACTAAGTCAGAAATACTAAAGGGGCCGATTGGCTAATGCCGGTCACTTAAGGTGACCGGCATTGTTTTTTAAGGGATATTTCGACCTTTTTTCTCTCACTTCCCTTGCATATTCACGCTCACGCCTCGAGGGGAGTTTTAGCATCGCTGCGTTGCTG